>JAZQRP010000178.1:0-4999 GCA_045629685.1 Candidatus Aphodosoma sp.
CTTACGAGCTATTTCTTCTCCTGTTAAATTGCTCTCTTCGTACTCTTTAACAATGCGAGCACGCATTTCTCGTGTGAATTTTGTCTTTCTTACCATAATGTAGACTTTTTTAATCTGTCTACTTATTTTAGGATAAGACACTCTACTGAACAAAAACACTCCTATAAATCAAGAGATTAGCACTTAAGCAGTCTATCTATAATCATAATAATTCGCCCAATTTTACTAAAAAAAGCGACAAAATCCCCCTCAAAAACCACCCAAAACCTTCACCACAGGGTACAAAAAAAACGTGGAACTCGACTGTTGTCGTTCCACGAATTGAGGCCTTCGCATTGCCCATGAAATCGGAACAACAACGCGAAGCCCACGTCGAATATAAGTTATAATGATGACTACATTATATGCGCCAAAAGTGTGCCAAACCAAAGAGGGCACAATCATGGGTACTTACATCCCATAGGACATCTATCGTTGTTAGGTTCTTGATTTCATTAAAAGTTGCGAAGTTTCAATTCGTCAGAACAAAACGCCGTATAAACGTCTATCTAATATGTCTGTAAACCCACCTCCAGAAAGACATACTCCCCGACGTGAGTCCACGATGCAAAGGTATAAAAAAAACTTCATTCTGCAAACAACAGAATGAAGTTTTTTATTGTCAATATTATTTTTTTAGTTCTTCTTCTATTTCCTGAATAGTTGGTAATGTACCTTTGAAATTCTCAGGTATAAGTTTATTGAGTTCATATTCGGAAATTCCTATTGGCTGATTGAAATTTTCAATTGTATATTTCGCTAAAATTTCATCTTTATCTTTACATATCAAAAGACCAATTGTTGGTTTATCGGCTGCTTTCTTTAGAATATGATTTACGCCACCAACGTATGCACTTAATTGCCCTATATCCTCAGGTCGAAAAGAGCGAGTTTTCACTTCAATGACTACAAAACATTCTAATTTTATGTTATAAAACAACATATCAATGTAACGTTCAGTCGTTCCGATTGTTATCTTATACTCTCGCCCCATATAAGCAAATCCACTACCCAATTCAAGTAAAAAACGCTCTATATTTTGAATTAAAGCATCTTTTAACTCTTTTTCACGATATGGTTCTGAAATAGTTAGAAAATCAAAGCAATAAGGATCTCGTGTAACTTGTTGTGCTAAATCACTATCAACCTGTGGCAACGTATTACAAAAATTAGTAATAGCTCTACCTTCTCGTTCTATTAAATTTGAATCAATCAATTGCTCTAATACATTACGAGACAAATTTAATTCTATAGTTTTATTAACATAAAACATAGCATCTGTAACATTTTTACATTTGTCGATAATTCTTTTATGATGTCCCCAAGGTATATTAAAAATCGACTGCTTAATAGACGAAACACTTAATTGTTCCCCAAGTTGGGGGATAATTGTATCTAATTGAGAATAAAGCAAATAAAACTTTTTGATATAATAGAGATTTGTTCGAGAAAAACAATGCGCATCGGGCAATAAACGTTGTAAATCCTTACTAAGTAAATCAATTATTTTATCACCCCATTTAGCATTTTTATATTTCACCTCAATATCTTCACCTATTGACCAATAAAAGTATAACATTTCTGAATTCACCTTTGTTGCAGCCTTAATTTGACTATTTTTGAATCGGCAACAAATATCATTTATCCATTGTTTATACTCTTTATCAATATCTATTATATTCATAAATTTCCGTCTTTAATTCATTAAACACATCGCAAAGGTATAAAAAAAACTTCATTCTGCAAACAACAGAATGAAGTTTTTTAAGAATAATTATTTCACGGCATCAAACGCATAATATCACTTGACAAAAAGTCCTCAAGGGATATTCCATTTGTACCAACTACTATACTATTATAAGGTTTATAACGCTCATTAAATTTCGGCAACCCACTATTCATGCCACGCCTTCCACTTTTCACCTCGATAGCCAACACAGCACCTCTGCGTTCAAGTATATAATCGACCTCATCATTTTTATCACGCCAATAGTACAAATTACAATCATTTTCGATTGCCACGTCCAACAAATATGCACCTATTGCCGACTCTACCCATCGCCCCCAAACTTGTGGGTCTATGCGGTCTTTTTCATATCCATTACCTCTATATGCAGTCAACAAAGCATTGTTGTAAACCTGCAATTTAGGAATAGATTGACGTTTACGTGCTTCATCATTTGCATATTTATACAACCCTACAAGCAAATTACACTCATCAAGAATCGAAAGGTATGTAGCCAAAGTTGTTACATTGCCAGCATCTTGTAATTGTCCTAATATTTTAGTCAACGACAACAATTCGCTCGAATACGAACACCCTAATTCAAACAAATGTTTCATCAATGCTGGTTTATATATATTTGCTGTCATTATAACATCCTTTTCGATAGAAGGAGCTACCAATGAATCTTTGATATAATTACGCCAACGTGTGAAATTTGTTGTATATCGTTGAGCACCAGGATAACCTCCATAATATATCCACTCATCTATAGTAGTGCCAAATGCCTCATTCATCTCTTTATAAGACCAATGCCCCATACGAATTATTTCAAATCTTCCTGCAAGCGATTCTGTCAACCCCTTACGTAACATCAATCGTGACGACCCAAGCAAAACCACTTTCAAGTTCAACTTATTGCGCGTATCTAAATCCCACTCTCGCTTCACTATCTCACTCCAATTCTCCATCTTTTGAATTTCATCGATAACAAGCAGAGCTTCTTTACTCTGACTCAAAAGCATTGCATTTCGTACCGCCTGCCAAGTACGAGAAATCCAATCACTATCATTAGGAGCTACCCCATCGGCATTATAAAGATAATATGGCATATCAATCTCACTCAACACTTGATCCATCAGTGTTGATTTACCCACTTGACGTGGCCCCATCAACACTTGTATATGTAATCGAGGCTCTTTAATACGCTCCATTACCACATCATATTGCTTTCTTTTATATTTCATTTTACTCAAAAGTTAATTACATTTTACTCAAAAGTTCATTGTATTTTACTCAAAAGTCCATTGCATTTTACTCAAAAGTTCACCACAAAACAAAACCAACACATTAATTATAAATAACTTACACAAAATATACCAACAGTCAATTTTTACACAACAAAGATATAAAAAAAACTTCATTCTGCAAACAACAGAATGAAGTTTTTTTATTTGTAATGGACGCTCAAGCCGAGCGTCCCTACTATTAATTAGTCCCTACTATAGATTAGATATGTGATACTTGCAACCAGCGAACATAGCAGAAGTTCATGCGGTGTGGGAGGTCAGAATTTTTAGGGAACATACGGAATCCGTAACGGAACTCACCACTTTGATTTAATTTGTGAATAAGCTCGAACGAAAGTTTTGACCCCTCAGCTTTAACCATATCAAATTCGCAAACTTCTTGGATGTGGTCTTTGTTTTTCTCGCCTTTGTATGTAATAACGAGTTCAACACCAATACCTTTATCGTTCAAATCTTTAGTATCTACCTCTACAGAGAAACGAGTGCGGTCGCCTACTGAGAGTCCACCATCAAGATTTTCTACCATTACAGGAGTTGTTTCGATTGCATCCCATGCTTGTGCTACTTTAGTTTTCCAAGCCGACAATTCGCGAGCTTTAGCATAGTCGTTAGCCACAACCATATCAGTGCGTGCACCAAGTGGGTTATAGAAACGTGTGATATAATCGTCAATCATACGTTTCATTGTGAAACGTGGAGTGATTTCAGAGATAGATTTTTTAATCCATTGAATCCATTCTGGTGAATAACCTTTAGTATTTTTAGCAAAATACAATGGAATGATTTCGTGCTCAAGCATTGAATAGATTGTAGCAGCATCGAGTTGGTCTTGGTATGCTTGGTTGTCGTAAGTACGTTTTTCAGTCAATGCCCAACCTGCACCTTTCACATAACCTTCGTACCACCAACCATCGAGTACTGAGAAGTTGAGAACACCATTCATTTGTGCTTTTTCGCCTGATGTACCTGATGCTTCGAGTGGACGAGTTGGAGTATTCAACCAAATATCTACACCCGAAATCAAGCGTTTAGAAAGACGCATATCGTAGTTTTCGAGGAAGATAATTTTGCCAAGGAATTGTGGCATACGTGAGATTTCAACGATGCGTTTAATCAAACCTTGACCGCCACCATCAGCTGGGTGAGCCTTACCTGTGAAGAGGAATTGTACTGGGTGCACTGGGTCGTTCACGATTTTTTCGAGACGTTCGAGGTCAGTGAACAAAAGGTGTGCACGTTTGTATGTTGCAAAACGACGACCAAAACCGATAATCAATGCGTTAGGGTTGATACGATCAAGAATTGAAACGATTTTTGATGGGTCGTTTTGGTTTTTCAACCAAGTTGTAGTAAATTGATCTTTGATATAAGCAATCAATTTGTTTTTCAACACTGTACGTGTAGCCCAAATTTCTTCGTCTGGCACATTGTTGATTGCTTTCCAAATCTTCATATTTGACTGGTCAGCATAGAAGTCGTTGTCGAAATATTTTTCGTAAAGAGCTTTCCACTCAGAAGTAGCCCATGTTGGCATGTGAACACCATTAGTCACATAGCTAACGTGGAGTTCTTCAGGAAGATAACCTTTCCAAATTGGGTTAAACATCTCTTGGCTCACTTTGCCGTGCAACCAGCTCACACCGTTAACGGCTTGACATGTGTTACAAGCAAATACCGACATAGAGAATTTCTCGTTAGTACCAGGATTTTCGCGACCCATATCCATAAGGTCGTTCCATGAGATACCAAGTTTAGCAGGATATTCGCCCATATATTTACCGAAGAGACCTTCGTCGAAACTGTCGTGACCT
Source organism: Candidatus Aphodosoma sp. (assembly GCA_045629685.1). Taxonomy (GTDB): domain Bacteria; phylum Bacteroidota; class Bacteroidia; order Bacteroidales; family Paludibacteraceae; genus Aphodosoma. Next base: position 4,884 of record JAZQRP010000178.1, read on the forward strand.
GCTGGCACTGGAGTGTGACAAGTGTAAAGGCTTGATGCACCTACTACTTCGAGAGCCACTTGCATGCTAAGACCTTAAGCAACATAGTCAGAAAGACGTTGAAGGTTGAGGAATGC
>JAZQRP010000179.1:0-20450 GCA_045629685.1 Candidatus Aphodosoma sp.
ATGGAAATGCATTTGCAGGGACTTCGATTACCTCTTTGACTGTTTCTAATGGATTGAATAGTATAGATTTAAGTGAGTGTGATAATTTGGTTGCATTAAGAGCTAATATAGATTTTATTGAAGGCTGTGGTGGATTGAATAGTCTAAAAAATCTCAGAGAAATTTATGTTACAAGTGGGACTTTAGTAACTGGAGATGTGGTTTATTTTAATTTCTTAAATTTATTGCAAATACCAACATTAGAAGTTTTGGATTTATCTAAAGTAGAGAATGCAGAATTGTCGCCTGAAATGTTTAAAGAAACATACGTAGATATAATTAATGACTACTATGCAGTTAGATTGCATTTAAGTTTGAAAAATCTCAGAAAACTTGTATTGCCTGAAGGATTAACAACAATTCATGAACGTCAATTTGAAGGTTTGTGGTTATTGGAAGAAATTGTAATTCCTGAAGGTGTTACAGAAATTCCAGATGGAGCATTCTACGATTGTCATGCTTTGGCGAAAGTAGAATTTAGCGACAATATTGTATCTATTGGTAACTATGCATTCTATAGTTGTCATGCTCTTGAGAATATCGTAATCCCAGAAGGTGTAACTGAAATTGGTAATGCAGCATTTTATGGTTGTACATATCTCGAAAATATTGAATTACCTTCTACTCTCAATGAAATTGGTAATAATGCATTCGCTCTTTGTTCGAAAGTCAGAAAAATCAAGGCTAAAGCTCATACCCCTCCTGCATTGTGGGCTAAAACATTCTACGATGTTGACCGTAATACTCCTGTTTATGTAGCTGAAGTGGCATACGATGATTATGTTGCAGACCAATATTGGGGCGAATTCTTCAATATTATTGCTACACCAGAGTATAATGAGGACCCGACAGGTGTAGAAAATACAGATGAATCATCAGTTGTGATTTATACTCAAAATGGTATGCTTTATGTGGAAGGATTGTTGGTAGATTATCAAGTGTTTGATGTAAACGGTAGATTGATTTATTCGGGTTGTGATGCTCAATTGTCGTTGCCTCGTGGGGTGTATGTGGTTGCTATTGGTGGAGAGGTGGAAAAGGTAGTGATTTAGATTACAGATTACAAGTATTAACCCCCTCCTGCTTTGCGGACTCCCCCTTCGCTACGCTTGTCTACCTGAAACAGGGAGGGCAATATATTCGGTTAATAGATTGTAAATTAGAAAATCGGTGAGGTTGTGAGGCTTCGCCGATTTTTTTTAGGTTTTATAAGTTGTGCGAAATTTTATTTATGTGGATTTGTGCGACCTCGTTTGGGGTCGGGGGGTGGGGGATGTGTTTGTCCGCAGGTGGCTCGCCATGGGGCTCGCCCACGCTGCGGTTACTACTTCGTGAGACCCCTTTGGGGTCTTTTTTTTACTTTGAGGTTGGGTGGATGTACGAGTTGAGCGACTCTACTTTGAGATTGGGTGCTATGTTCGTTTATTGTTAGGGAGGGCAATAAAATGGGTGTTTTTGCGTTGAAAAATGTGGATATTGTGGATTTTGTAGTTTGGATTTTTTTTTGTAAATTTGTAGATTGTGTGTAGTGGATTGTGTGCGGTGGATAATGGTTTGAATAATAATAATTTACTGTTTATTATGATTGAATATATTAAGGGTGAAATTGCGGATTTGACTCCGACTTATTGTGTGTTGGAGACAAATGGCATTGGTTATATGCTAAATGTGTCGCTTGTGACGTATCAGGAGTTGCAAGGACAGTCGGTGGCGAGATTGTATGTTTATGAAAATATACGTGAGGATGCGCACGTGTTGTATGGCTTTTTGACTAAGGCGGAGAGGGAATTGTTTTTGTTGTTGATTTCGGTGAGCGGAGTGGGTGCTGCTACGGCAAGAATGATTTTGTCGAGCTTTACGGTGGCGGAATTGCAAGAGATAATTGCTATGGGTAATGTGAATGCTATTAAGTCGGTGAAGGGTATTGGTTTGAAGTCGGCACAAAGGATTATTGTAGATTTGAAAGACAAGATTGGTACAATGCACAATGCGCAAAGCACAATGCACAATGTGGTTGTGGGTACTAATAATGAGAATATGGAAGAGGCTGTGGCGGCGTTGGTGGCGTTGGGATTCCAGAAGGCTGCGTCGGTAAAAGTGGTTGAGAAGTTGATGAAAGAGGATGCAAGTATGGCTGTGGGTAAGATTGTGAAGAGAGCGCTTTCGATGATGTAAAATATTAATTAGTAAATAGTAAAGAGTAATTAGTAATTGATTATTTATTAAATATTAGATATTGTGAATTATTTTCAGAAGATAGTTGTTTTGTTGTTTTGCTTCGGGTTGGTGCTTGGAGTAGTTGAGCCGTTGTGGGCTACGGGGCAAGATGTTGTGCCTGATGATGAGATGCTTTATAATACAGAGGCGAATGTAGATCAGATGTATGACCCAGTGCCAGCACCAGAGTCGGCGACACGTGTGAAAAAGATTACAGATGACAGATTACAGATGACAGATGGAGCTTTGCAAGAGGATGCACCTATGGATTTGAAGGACCCGTCGAATGTGGAGACAAAGATAGAGTATGATACAGAGACAGGAAATTATATTGTGAGAACGATGCTAGGGGATGAGGAGCTGGTGTCGGCATTTACGTTAACGCCAGATGAATATAAACAGATGTCGCTCAGAAAGGCGATGGGAGAGTATTGGGCAGAGAAGAATAAGAAGGCGACAGAGGAGTATGAAGATAAATTTAATATTACAGATATGAAATTCTCGTTGGGTCCGGCAGAGAAGTTGTTTGGTCCAGGGGGAGTACAAGTTAAGACACAAGGATCGGCTGAGTTGACGTTTGGTATAAAGCACAACAATGTACAAAACTATTCGTTGGCAGAGCGATTGCGAAAGACAACTACGTTTGATTTTGATGAAAATATACAGTTGAGTGTGAATGCAACGGTGGGGGATAAGATTGGTTTTACGATGAATTATAACACCGAAGCGACATTTGATTTTGACCAACAATTGTTGAAATTGAATTATCAAGGTAAAGAGGATGAGATAATAAAGAGTATAGACTTGGGTAATGTGAGTTTGCCATTGAACTCGTCGTTGATAAAGGGTAATTCGGCATTGTTTGGTTTGAAGACAGAGTTGCAATTTGGAAAATTGACGGTTACGGCTGTTGCGTCGCAACAACAATCGGAGACTAAGCATGTGAACTCGAAGGGTGGGTCGCAGTTGATGGATTTTGAGGTGGAGATTGACAACTATGATGAGAATAAACACTTCTTCTTGGCTCATTATTTTAGGGATACATACGACCAAAACATGTCGAAATTGCCACATATAATGTCGGGGATAACGATTACGAGATGTGAGGTGTGGGTGACAAATAAGCGTGGAAATTTTGAGCAAGCACGTAATATTGTGGCATTTATGGACTTGGCTGAAGGCATGCGGATAGATAATGATTATTGGGTGCCTTATGGAGGGCTTCAACCTGATAATGCGGCTAACTCGTTGTATGATGAAGTTAAGGCATTAGATGGTGTTCGTGATATTCAGTTGTGTAATTCGACTTTAGATATGGCGTATAATTCGTATGATATTTATGGTGGTCAGGATTATGAAAAGATAGAGAGTGCTCGAAGATTGGAGTCGTCGGAGTATACATTAAATAGTCAGTTAGGTTTTATTTCGTTGCGTCAGGCGTTGAATAATGATGAGGTGTTGGCAGTAGCATTTGAATATACATACAATGGTAAGACATATCAAGTTGGTGAATTTTCGACAGATGGTATAGATGCACCAAAGGCATTGATAGTTAAATTGTTGAAAGGTACAGCGACATCGCCACAGACTGCATTGTGGGATTTGATGATGAAAAACGTGTATTATCTTGGAGGTAATCAAGTGCAACAAGATAAATTTAAATTGAATATTCAGTATAAAAATGATTCGAGTGGTGTTTATGTAAACTATATTCCAGATGGAGCGATAAAAAATCAGTTGTTGGTGAAAGTTATGGGATTGGATCGTTTGGATTCACGTAATGAGCCAATGCCTGATGGTCAGTTTGACTTTGTGGAAGGATATACTATCTATTCATCGACAGGGCGTGTGATATTTCCTGTAGTAGAACCTTTTGGTGAGCATTTGAGGAAGATGATTGGAAATGATGTTGTTGCCGATAAATATTGTTTCCAAGAATTGTATGACTCTACGAAGATAGTAGCACAAGAGTTGACCGAGAAGAACAAATTTAGATTGTCAGGTAAATATCAGGCAAGTTCGGGAAGTGTGATTAGATTGAATGCGATGAATGTGCCACGAGGTTCGGTTGTTGTAACAGCAGGAGGTCAGACTTTAACTGAAAATGTCGATTATACCGTCGATTATACTATGGGTACGGTTACAATTTTGAATCAAGCTATATTGGCATCAGGCAATAATATCGATGTGCAGTTGGAGAGTCAGAGCATGTTCAATATGCAACGAAAGACTTTGGTAGGTGCACATGCAGAGTATGCATTTACGAAAGACTTTTCGGTAGGAGGTACGATTATGCACCTTAGCGAGATGCCATTGGTTGTAAAAACAGAGATGGGAGCGGAACCTATAGCAAATACATTGTGGGGATTGAATGCTGCTTATAGAGGAGACGTGGCATGGTTGACAAAAGGTATTGATGCGATACCAGGTATTAATGCAACAGCTCCATCGAATGTAGTGTTTAATGCCGAATTTGCGCACATGATTCCAGGGCATAAGAAAGTGGATAATAATCCAGGTTATGCATATTTGGATGATTTTGAGAGTACTGAAACCACTATAGATTTGCGTTATCCATATTATTGGCATTTGGCATCTACTCCTTCTGATCCTTCAGCAGGGGCTTTGTTCCCAGAAGCGACAAAGACAAATAATACTGAATATGGAATGAATCGTGCTTTGTTTAGTTGGTTCTCGGTTGATAATACGGTGTTTAACCGCTCAAATTCGCAAACTCCAGAGCATATTCGTAGAAATAAAGACTTGCAAAGTAACCATTTGACTCGTGAAGTTAAAGAACAAGAGTTATTCCCTAATCGTGATGCGATATTGGGACAATCGTCGTATTTGCCTGTGTTGAACGTAAGTTTCTATCCATCAGAGCGCGGTCCATATAACTTAGATTTGAATGTAAATCCATTGACAGGCGAGTTATTGAATCCAGAAAAACGTTGGGGTGGTATGATGCGTAAGATAGAGACATCCGATTTCGAAACTGCTAATATTGAGTATTTGGAATTTTGGATGATGGACCCATTTGTGTACGATACAATTGGTGCACATGAGGGAGGTGATTTGTATTTCAACTTAGGAGATATTAGTGAAGATATTTTGAAAGATGGTAAGAAATTCTTTGAGAATGGATTGCCCGCAACTGGAGATTCGACAGCAACAGATCGCACTAATTGGGGTCGTGTACCAAGAATTCAATCTACGGTATTGGCATTTGATGGAGATTTGAATGCGCGTGAATATCAAGATGTTGGTTATAATGGTTTGCGCACTGAAGATGAGTTTGAATTTGATACTTATAAGAATTTTGTAGAGGATTTGAAGGGAGTCTTGTCGCAATCGGCAATAGATGCGTTGATGAAGGATAAATTCTCAGCATTGAATGACCCTGCGAGTGATAATTATCACCATTATCGTGGTTCGGATTATGATAGTGAAGAGTTGACTATTTTGGAGCGTTATAAGAGATATAATGGTCCAGAGGGTAACTCGCCAGCATCGGATTTGAGTGATGAAAGATATTCGACATCGGCTACAACAGTGCCTAATGCTGAGGATATTAATCAAGATAATACACTTAATGAATATGAAAAATATTACCAATATCGAGTATCGTTAAGAAAGAACGATATGGAAGTTGGTAAAAATAACATTGTCAATAAGATTGAGACAGAAGTTACGTTGGCAAATGGAAAATTGAGTAAAGTTACTTGGTTCCAATTTAAAATACCTGTGCGTAATTATGAAAAACGCATAGGCTCGATTCGTGACTTCAAGAGCATACGATTTATGCGTATGTTTATGACTAATTTCAAAGATGATATGCATTTACGTTTTGGTACATTGGAATTGGTACGTGGAGAATGGCGTGGATATCATAAGGATTTGTTTGCAATAGATAATCCTCCAACATCAATAGCATCGATAGATGTGACATCGGTGAATATTGAGGAAAATGATAATAAAGAGCCAGTTAACTATGTATTGCCTCCTGGTGTGAGTCGTCAAACTGACCCAAGTCAGCCACAATTGACACAACAAAACGAGCAGGCAATGTTGATGAAAGTTTTGGATTTGGCTCCAGGCGATGCTCGTGCTGTTTATAAGAATATTATGTATGACATGCGTATGTATCGTCGTATTCAGATGTTTGTGCATGCAGAGCAGATAATTGGCGATGATTCAAATCTACAAGATTATGAGACAACCATATTTATACGTTTGGGTAGTGACCATACTCAAAACTATTATGAATATGAAATACCATTGAAGTTGACACCAGCAGGACATTATAATATTACGGAACGTGAGAAAGTATGGCCTGCCGAAAATATGATTGATTTCCCATTGGAATTGTTGACAACGGTGAAAAACAATCGTAATAGACGTATTAAGAATACTAATGGAACGATGTCAACTCCATTTTCGGAATATGACCCTGAAAAACCACAAAATAAGGTAACCATTGTTGGTAATCCTAATTTAGGTGATGTGCAAACAATGTTGATTGGTGTGCGTAACCAATCGCGTACATCAAAAAATGTAGAGGTTTGGGTCAATGAGTTGCGTTTGACAGATTATGATGAAGACGGAGGTTGGGCTGCATTGGCAAATTTGGCAGTGAATTTGTCGGATGTAGGTTCGGTTAGTGTGGCAGGTCGTTACGAGACTGCAGGATTTGGAGGTATTGAGGAGACATTGCAAGAACGTAGATTAGACGATTATTATTTGGTGAATTTTGCAGCTCAGTTTGACTTTGGTCGTTTCTTCCCTGACAAAGCCAGCGTGAGAATCCCAGTTTATTATAGTTATGGTGTTGAGAATAGCAAACCTAAATATAATCCATTAGATCAAGATATTTTGCTTGAAGATGCGTTGGATGCATTAGAAACAAAAGAAGATAGAGATTCGTTGTTGACGCTTTCGGCTACGAAAAATATTACCGAAAGTTTTAATATTACGAATATGAAAGTCGATATTAAGAGTAAAAAACCGAAGATTTATGACCCAGCAAACTTCTCGGTATCTGCTGCATATACACAGACACAAGATCTTGATCCTGAAGTAGAACGTAACAGTAATAGGTCATATACAGGACAATTTAATTATAATTTCTCCACATCGCCTCGCGCATGGGAGCCATTCAAGAATATCGATAAGTTGAAGAATTGGAAAATTATAAAAGATTTCAATATCAATTACGAACCTTCGCTTATCGCATTGAATATCAATATGACTCGTCGTTATTCAGAAACACAGTTGAGAGATTTGACGGGAGCAATGTATGTCGATTATTATGATCCTAAAAACTCGTTATTGTCGTTTACTAAAGACTTTACTTGGAGTCGTAGTTTTGATTTTAAATATGATTTATCTAAATCGTTGAAATTCTCGTTGAAAACGGCTACTAATTCACGTTTTGATGAGACATTATATTCACCAGTAAACAAAAAATTCTTCCCAGATGAATATGAAAATTGGCGTGATACCGTGGCTCAAAGTTTAGCACATGGGGGTCGTCCGTTGGATTATCAACAGGTATTTACTGCATCATGGGAGGTGCCAATTAATAAATTCCCGGGACTTGAATTTATTACTGCCAAAGCCCAATATAGTGCAACATATAATTGGGATACAGGTGTTGAATATGCAGATGGAGCAACGTTGGGTAATACTATTTCAAACTTGGCAATGTGGCAAGCTGATGGACAAATGAATTTTGAAACTTTGTATAATAAATCGAAATATTTGAAGCAGATAAATCAAAAATTCACTTCACGTAAGAGTACTCGTCGTCAGTCAAAATTCTCGCCTAAGAAGTTTTCTCAAACTGTTAATCTGACAGATACAGTTGCACTTAAAGTATCTCACCGATTGAATAGTGATAATTTTGATATTATTTTTACTGATGCATCAGGAAAGCCAGTTAAGGTAAAATATAAAATAATAGATAAAAATAACATTGAACTTACAAGTAAGGTTAATATCAATAATTTGAAAATTGCGATGGAAACTCGCAATCCTAATATAGAGAAGCCAGCTAAGAAGATAGCAGATTTCACAGTTAGATTCTTGATGTTGGTGCGTAGATTGCAAGTTTCGTATAAAGAATCAAGTTCGTTGGTATTACCTGGATTTAATTATGGTGGATTGTTGTTTGGTCAAACAATGACTAATGATGTAATGACGCCAGGTCTTGATTTCTCATTTGGTGTACCGCGCGAAGGTTATCTTGATAAAGCAATAGAGAATGGTTGGTTGGTAATGAATGACTCAGTAATTAATCCATCGGCTTATAATTTCTCAACCGATTTCGATGGTAAATTGTCGCTCGAACCTATAGCTGGATTGAAAATAGAGTTGAATTCTAAACGAGTGACTACTGATCAATCTACAATTCAATATATGTTTGATGGAATGCCAACAACATTCAATGGAACATTCCGTATGACATATTGTGCACTTGGTTCGGCATTCTGGGGTAAAGGTAATGCTGAGAATAATTATCATAGTCGTGCGTTTGATCAATTCTTAGCTAATCGTGAGGTGGTGGCTGATATATTGCAACAACAATATGTAGGTACAACTTATCCGACACTCGGATTTATGGATGGTACTTCGTTAGCAGGTAAGAGATATGATAGTGAAAATGGTACATATAATATAAATTCGGTTGATGTATTGATACCTGCATTTATGGCTGCATATTCAAATCGTGATGTGAATAAACAGACATTGAGTCTATTCCCTGATTTCTTGAGTATGATGCCAAACTGGACTATTTCGTACGATGGTTTGGGTAAAATCAAAGGTATAGATAAGTACTTTAAATCTATTACTTTGAAACATGCTTATCAATGTACTTATAATGTAGGTTCATACTCTTCATTCTCGAATTATGTAGAAAATGAGGATGGACTTGGATTTGTGCGTGATGTGGCTTCGGGTAATCCAATTCCATCATCGGCATACGATATTGCGAGTGTGAATATCACTGAAAATCTTAATCCTCTTCTCTCTGTCGATATGGCGATGAAAAATTCGATGACTGCCAAATTGGAGTATAAACAACAACGCAATTTGACATTGAATATCGCATCAAATCAATTGCTTGAGGCATCAAGTAACGAATGGGTAGTAGGTGTAGGTTATGTATTGAAAGAGTTTGATATGATATTGAAATTGAAAGAGTCATCTAAAAAAGTTAAGAATGACCTTACACTTCGTCTCGATTTCTCTTTCAAAGATATTTCAACATTGTTGCGTAAACTTGATTCTATCGAAGATACACAAGCAACATCAGGTAATAAAACTTTGACTATTAAATTTATGGCAGAGTATGTGTTTAGTTCGAAATTGAATTTCCGCTTCTTCTGCGACCATCAAACAAATCGTCCATATTTTTCAACATCATATCCAATGTCAAATACTAACGTAGGTGTAAGTATTAAATTTATGCTGACAAGATAAAAGAGATTAATATGAAACCATTAAAATTTTTGCTTAGTTTAGTTATATTATTCTGTGTGGCGTGTGAGCCTTCTAGTGTAGACTCAAAACCAGATGATAAGGAGGATAAAGATACATTGTCAGTTGCGCAATATGGGTTGGAGTATCTTTATGATATGGCGACTTTGGCGCATATAACTATTACTGTTACAGAGGATGATTGGAATGATTTTTTGAGCTATTATGACCAAAATCCGCATAATGAAGAATATATTCCTGCATCGTTTAAGTACGAAAAAAGCGGAGAAAAGTTTGGATTAGATAGTATAGGTATTCGCTTGCGTGGTAATACAAGTCGCAGAAGACCTGAAGGCAATGTAGGCGAACAACATCGCAAAGATGGCGATTGGCATCATGCACATTTCGGTGTGAAGTTTGATGAATTTGTAGATGACCAAACTTTCTGTACAGCCGATCGTATCTATCTTAAATGGCATAAAGATGATGCAAATTATTGTCGCGAGGTCTATTGCTACGATTTATTCCGTCGTTTCGGAGTATGGTCTGCTCCAAGAGCCTGTTACACACGGTTGAGTCTATTTGTCGAAGGCGATGAAAAACCTGTATATATGGGTGTGTATGCTTTGGTTGAAGGTATGAAAGATAGTTATTTGCGTAGTCGTGTTGAGATAGGTAAATATACTACCGAAGATGGATTTTTATGGAAAGCATCGTATGGCGCAAATCTTAGTCCGAGCACTATGACCGACAATAATATGGGCGTAGAAGTGGCGGCATTGAATCCATCTCAGAGCGAGGCGTATATGTATGACCTTAAAACAAAGAAAAAGAAACTCACAGAGGCACGTGAACAATTGAAGTCGTTTGTCAACGATATGAATGTATTGAAAAGTGGTAGTGCCGAATTGAAGACGTATCTCGAATCACGAGTTGATGTAGATTTATTTCTTCGTGCGTATGCTGTGAATGTGGCGGTAGGTATGTGGGATGACTATTGGTGTAATATGAACAACTATTATTTCTATTTTGATAATGATAAGTTTATTTTTATCCCATACGACTATGACAATACATTAGGCACATCAAATATAATGGAAAATTCGGGTACGCACGATCCGTTGAATTGGGGTAGTCTTGGTGGCGACCGTGTGTTGATGCGTAAGGTGATGTCAATACCAGAATACAAAGCACAGTATGTGGCATATCTTAAAGAATTGGCAACTAATCCTGAATATTTCAATTATGAAGGTTCGCTTGCTCGTATTCGTGCTTGGCACAATATGATAAACGAGTATGTGAGTAACGATACAGGCGAAGATATGGCGATAGAAGATAGACCTGCCTTTTGGGGAAATTGTCATTTCTATCGACTTTTTTCAGGTAATGATCAAGGCGGGCGTAATGGAGAAGCCAATTTTTTTAAAACAAAAATTAGAATTATAAACGAATTAAAATAAATGAATTATGCAAAAATCAGAATTTCAAAAGTATGCTACCAAACATCTTGGTATGAACAGTTTGGCGTTGGAGCAATATATGGCTCAAAATAGTTATATTTCACCATCTATCCTTGAAGAACGTCAACTTAATGTAACTCAAATGGATGTGTTTTCACGTTTGATGATGGACCGTATTATTTTCCTCGGTACACCAATTGATGACTATGTGGCTAATGTGATTCAAGCTCAATTGTTGTTCCTCGATACATCAGATCCAGGCAAAGATATCTCTATTTATCTTAACTCTCCTGGTGGTTCGGTTCATGCTGGTTTAGGTATTTACGATACAATGCAATATATCGGTTCAGACGTGGCAACTATCTGTACAGGTATGGCAGCATCAATGGCAGCGGTATTGCTTGTAGCAGGCGAAAAAGGTAAACGTTCGGCATTGAAACATTCACGTGTGATGATTCACCAACCGATGGGAGGCATGCAAGGTCAAGCATCTGATATGGAGATTAATTACAAACAAATCATGCTTCTCCGTGATGAATTATATCAAATTATTTCAGACCATTCAGGACAATCATTCGAAAAAATCATGAAAGACTCTGATCGTGATTATTGGATGACATCGGCTGAAGCTCTCGAATATGGTATGATTGACCAAGTTTTACAACGTAATAAATAGTAGCGAGTATTTAGTAACGAGTAGCAAGAATATTTCTCGCTACTCATTACTAAAAGTCTAAATATCTAAAATATGGCAAAAAGAAATCAAGATGAACCACGTTGTGGATTTTGTGGACGTTCGCAGAGCGAAGTACCTCTATTGCTTACAGGTATAGGGTGTAACATTTGTAGCGAATGTGTAGAGTTGGCACATGGCGTGGTGCAAGATAATGCGAAACAAAAGAAGAATCGAAAAGGAGGTTTCAATCTCGATATAGAAGACCTTCCACGTCCACGTGAAATCAAAGAGTTTCTTGATCAATACGTTATAGGTCAAGACGAAGCAAAAAAATATCTTTCTGTAGCGGTTTATAATCACTATAAACGTATTCTCCAACCAAAAGATAACAACGATGTAGAGATTGAAAAATCTAATATCATATTGGTCGGTCGCACAGGTACAGGTAAAACATTGCTTGCTAAGTCAATAGCAAAAAAACTGCATGTGCCATTCACTATTGTTGATGCAACAGTGTTGACCGAAGCTGGTTATGTAGGTGAAGATATTGAATCTATTTTGACACGCTTACTCCAGGCTTGCGATTATGATGTCGAAGCTGCAGAACGAGGAATTGTATTTATTGACGAGATAGATAAGATTGCACGTAAAGGTGATAATCCGTCAATCACTCGCGATGTTAGTGGCGAAGGTGTGCAACAAGGACTCTTGAAACTGCTTGAAGGTTCAGTTGTCAATGTTCCACCACAAGGAGGACGTAAACACCCAGACCAAAAAATGATTCCTGTCAATACTCAAAATATACTCTTCGTATGTGGTGGAGCATTTGATGGTATTGAACGCAAAATCGCACAACGACTCAATACTCACGTTGTAGGGTTTGGTTCAGTAGGACAACAAAATATTATCGATCGTGACAATCTTTTGCAATATATTGCGCCACAAGATTTGAAGTCGTTTGGTCTTATTCCTGAAATTATTGGCCGTCTTCCAATTCTCACATATCTCAATCCACTTGATAGAGATGCACTTTTGCGAATACTTATTGAACCTAAAAACTCAATTATCAAGCAGTATATCAAACTTTTCGCAATGGATGGAGTAGAACTTACAATTGAGGATGATGTGAAAGAATTTATTGTAGATAAAGCAATTGAATATAAACTAGGAGCACGTGGTTTGCGTTCTATTGCAGAGTCGATTATGATGGATGCGATGTATGATGTACCTTCTTCAAAAAAGAAAAAACTTGTTATTACACGAGCATACGCCGAAGAAAAACTTTCTCGTGCTCATCTTAATTTACACATAGGAGAATAAAAAGGTGTGCCTAATATTAAACTTCGAATCAACGGTTTTGAACCGAATGGTGAACTAAAGGTCACACTGAGGGGAAGTAAAAATGGGATGACAGAGTATCGTAATTATGTATTAGTATTTTAGAATTATTCTTATTGTTGCATTTCTATTGCTTATTTTAATATAATATATCACAGGTAGGGTGGTACATCCTTGCCTGTGATATATCATTTTTACGGAGTTTGTTTTTATTGGATACTTATAAAAAAAAGAGAGTGTGTCTATCTAGACAGACTCCCCTTTTGTTTAATTATTGAGTTTTTTTTAGAATTCGTAAATTTGTAATCCATACATGCCGTATGCTACATATATACGTCCATCAGGTCCTTTTTTAACAAAGTTTGCTGATTGTTTAATGTCAGTTTCATTTGTTACAGAAGTAGCTCCACGACCACGATAATTGAATTTTTTGATAGTATGATTGTATGTGTCGCCATTGGCATCGGTATAAGTTGCGTTGCGATCAAGTATAGCTAAGCCATCACCTGTGGCAAGATATATGTATTTTTCGTCAACATCTACACCATTTGCGCTTTTTTTGCTACCGCCAATTCTATTGCCAGAGTAGTTGTATATATCAAAACCATTTTGACCTTTACAGATATAGATGAATTCATCGTCGGCAATGCAGACATTTTTGCCATCGGTTGGATATATTGAGCCAACTTCGAATGAATGTTCTTCTTCCATTTGTGTATTGTATATTGTTACAATGCCATGGTCAGTATTATTAAGTGTGATTACTTTACCTTTGTTTTCATTGTAATATACATATTTACCTTGGAAATTATCAGTATTAGCATTTATGAATTTTTTTGATTGGTTGTTGTTGTCGTTGATGTCAAATTTGTTGATACCTCCGTTGCTATAACCAGAGATTGTAATTAATTCATTGTTGATACGCTCTACGCAATTAGCAGAATAACCAGTGAGAGAAACACGTGTTTCATTGTATTGTTCTAATTCTGGGAATCTGCCATCTGGAGTTAGCGTAATTTTGCTTAAAGCAGCACCAACTTTGTTGCTTGTTGTTGCAGAATAGAGAGTGCCATCAGAATAGATAATATGGTTGTATTTAAATTCATCATTTTCCATTGATTGCTCGAAGAGAGAGCTTGTAATGTCGTATTTATCGATACGGATTACGTCAATGATACCACCAAAGTCATCTTGGCTATCGACTGATGGACTAAATACGTGTTGTGCATATTCCATATTAGTTTCTGGATTTGCATGCCAACAGAGATAAAGCATATCTCCATTGAAAGTAATGCCAGTAGCAGAAAATTTATGTGAGACAGAACCATCAGGAGGTAATACTTCAACAAGAGGTACTTCTCCTGTTTCAGGACGGCAACCATCTTCGGAAGCAGGCAACCAACTATTATTGGAAATTGAAACTGTGGTTGGAACAACTAAATTATCTTCGTTTAGGATGCCTTTTTCTTCTGGGACATCGTAATAGAATTTAATACGGAGTTCACCTTCTATATCCAAGTCGCCAGTAAAATTGCCACAAGGGAAACTAGCAGCAGCTACATCACCTGGGACAGTTGTGTATTCGTTGCCACGGTCGAAATATAATTTACCACCTACTTTGACAATAGATTTGTAAGTTGATTTGATGCCATTGACAGTAATGCGTTGGTCTCCTTTGTCGACAAACATACCATCGTTGATGATTTCGAATAATGCATCTTTGAGGTTCATTATAGCATTGCCTTGATTTGTTACAAGGGAGCCAGCTTGAAGGTATTTGTTGATGTTGAGGATAGCACCACCTGTTGTAGCTTTGAAGTCGAGAGCTTCTTTCACTATAACACAATCATCGAAAGTTGCAAGTGCGGCATACTCAACATACATATTTTCTGTTACCGTGAGTTTGTTCACAAAGTGCGATTTTCCTCCATTCAATTGAACTGTACCATTGACAATCATTTCACGTTCGCAATAGAAATCTGATTGAGTGTCCACTTGGAATGTTACATAAGCGTTATTAGCGCGTACAACAAAAGGTTCACCATCGGTGTTGTAGATATGGACTTTACCTGCTTCATAAAGGCGGAAACCCATATTTTCTGGTGTATCAATGTTACCCCAACAATATACATTAGTTGCTTTTTTGATTTTTACCATATTGTCCCAACCAGCTTCGCAATAGGTCAAAACAGCATTTGGTAATATGTAGATGTTAATTGGTGTATCATCGTTCCACCAAGCACCAATAAATTTAGCATCGGCAGCAATATAGATGTCGATAGAGCCTTCGTTTACAGACCAATCTTGGCTTATAGTACCTTCCCAAGTAGAATCGATATAATATGCTTTACCTCTTGTAAGAGTGACTCCATTGTTCCAATTTGTTGGTTGTTCTGCGAGTTTGAGTGCATCACTAGGAATTTCTGGTGCTGGGCTTTGCGACACTTTAGCTCTTGCTTGTTGATGAGTTTTACTTTGTTTGGTAAATACCAAACGTTTAGCCAATTGTCCAGCATCACTGTTAATAGTGACATCAGTAGATGTTTTTGGCTCATCTGATTGGCATGCGACAAATGAGAAAACAGCTAGAAAAGAAAGGCATGCAAAGATAAAATTTTTTTTCATAGGGTGTAGTTTTTGTTTGTATTTGAGGTATGAAAAATGTAACATCCTCAATAATTGTTGTTTAATAGATTTTGTTGCGATTAAAAATGCAATGTAATTTATTTTGCAAATTTACTGCTTTTTGTTTAAAAATCAAAATATTTTACGGATTTATTTTATATTTTAATATTTTTAAACATATTTTTTAGGAAGATTTGTTTTTTTTGCGTATATAATTTTAATTAATGATATTTTGGGTTAAATACCCTCAGTTTGTGCAATTTCAGATGTCTTTTTCGGATTCCAAGGGTCTTTGTATGATGAAAAGAAAAATAGTTCTTTAGTGTGTGCAATTAAGCGTGCAAGACGTAGAAAATACCCTGTGTAGAAGGTAGATAAAAGTGTATAACGAATGAGATGAAATTCTTCTTTTGTGCGTTCTGAGACTAGCATGATTACAAAAAATCCGACTAAAGAGAACATGACACGAATGAGATATCCAATAATAAATATTTCTAATATTTTGTCGGAATGTTGAAATAAGAGAGAGAATATATAAAAGACCCAGATATAGTTGAAATAAAAATCAAAGATAATATTTTCGAGATTCGAAATGGCATTTGAGAATGAGAAATTTTTATAAGGAAGAAATATGTTTGAGTGTTTTCTTATTCTGAAGCGAACAAGCGATTTGCTCCAACGTTGACGTTGTTTGAATAAATTAGCCCATTTAGTAGGTACATTTGTCATAGATATGGCATCGGTTGCAAAGAATATTTTGTAACCTGATTTGCGTAATTTTTGGGTGATGTCGCCATCCAAGCCAGGACCGATATCCCAAAAACCGACTTGTTTAAGTGCTTCACGATCAAAAGCTCCAAAAGCACCTGAAATGATGTGATATAGACCTAATTCGGATGTAACCATGCGACCAACTTGAATTGTTTTTAGATATTCAAGAGCTTGCATAGAGGTGCAAATATTAGTGTCGGCATTGCGTACTTTCACAACACCGCCTACTCCTTTTATTTTTTCGTCATAATAGAATGGTATCAATATTTTTTCGATAGCATCGCGGTCGAGAGACGTATCGGCATCCAAATGTACTATATATTTGCCTTTGGCGTAGTGGGCTCCTAAGTTGGCTGCCGAAGCTTTACCTCCACGCATATTGGCGCGTATAAACATATTGATATATCCAGCTTTTTCTAAGTCTTGGCAAATTAGAGGTGTGGCATCGTCTGAACCATCGTCGACAATGATGATTTCATAATTTTGGTATGTTTGTTCGCGCAAAGATTGTACTAGTTTGTATATGTGTTCTCCCTCGTTTTTGCCTGGGGCTAAAATAGAGACAAGAGGATTCTCTAAAAATAGTTTCATTCGAGCCTCTTGTTGGCGACGTTGCCGTCTTTTATAGGTTAGTTTGTAGTAAATGGTGATTACAAATTCTAATAGATAGTATCGAGGAAACTCTATAAAAAACAGGAACCAATATGTGTTTATTAGTCCTGCTATTGATAGATTGTGGGTAAATCCAAATACAATATTATCTATTATGTCGAATAAAAACTGAAGCATTAATTGAATGTTCTGATTCTTTGTATATATTTCTCGATATTTTCTTTTTCGTCTATAATAAAGGCTGTTTTTTCTTCAATTTCTAGGTGTGGGTGTTTTCTTGATAGTTGTTCGATTTTCGCTTCTATATCTTTTTCTAGATATTCTTTGTTTTGTTCTGTGTTTTCGGTATATTTGCTTGATATAAAGAAATATTCTCCCTTGTGTGATGTGTTGAAGTAATAGAATATTTCGTGTAAATCTTGAAGAAACGATGTTTTGCTTGAGTTGGTAGGGAATGCTATTTCATCGATTTTGAATCGAATAGTGTAAAGTTTTTCGTCTTGAGTGTTAATATGATAGAATAGACGCAATTGAGATAAGAAAGATGTGAAATTGGTGTATCCCACCCAAAGGTCGCGATTGAGGGTAACAACAGCTTCGTTTGAGGTTAAAGCATGTATGCCTTCTAGTGTAAATTCATATTCAATGACATCAAAAGGTTTTAGTTCATCGGGCTTATGGATGCGACCACAATCGGCACAAATTACTTTCATGTCGGAATTTATGAATGTGTTTCCGCATTCGTGGCACAAATGAACATTGGCAGGACGGTCGTAATCAACGCCTATGTGGCGTAAGAATTGATGACATTTTGGGCATCTTAATTGGTCGTCATACAAATAAGTGGATTCTGGAGAAATGTTTGCGCATCTGAAGTGGTGAAGCATAGGTTCTTCTTTGATGTTTGAACTTGCGCATTTAGGGCAACATTCGGCAAAAATCAAATAGTTGCTCAAACATTTAGGACATAAGTGTGTGCGTTCGACAAATCGTTTTTGTTGGATATATTTTAATTCTATTAGTTTTTGATAGAATGTAATCAATTCGTTTTTGTTTTCCGTTTCGTGGTTGGTCAATAGCGAGGCATATATTTTTGTATAGCCTTTTGCTAAACTTGGTACAGTGGTAGTTGTAAATGATAGTATATTGCGACTAATGCAATATTTGCACAGACGGATAAAGAACGCAGTGTAGGTGTTCATTCCGTAAATCATCTGTTTGATATTGTGATGCGCAATTTGTTTGTATATCTCTTCTGCTTTTGATGTTACAGTTTCGTCTAGAGGACTATTCCCATAACCATCGATGAGGTATTTTAAGTAACTTAAAATATCATTCTTAGGAGTTTTTATGAAACGAGGTTTCATAAAGCATTTGCGAGAATAGAAAGGTGACGATTTTTGTAGAAAAAGACTAATCTCGTTGAATGAAAAATCGTCAATATCAACAAATATGATATCGAAATCCTCTCCTTTTATTTCATCAGAGCCATCAACATTGAGAAATTCATTTATAACAAGTATGTTGCGACCTAAGTTGTTTTTGGTTATATAATATGTTCTTGAATCTAACATGTTTAGTCTTTGTTTTGTGTGTTGTTTGGGTTATGTTTATTGTAAGATGAAGTTAGAATCTTGAGTTATAATTATTTCATTCATTTCATCTGTCGAGTCTTGCAATAATGAGGAGTCGTTGTAATGGATAGAGTCATTAGTTTCATTGAGATATCCATCCATAGTGGAATGAATCAATCCAGAAGATGTATTGAACAACATGTAGTCTTTTTTCTCATGTTCATATTTTTTGAAATTGTTGATTCGTATTTTCACAGGTATATTTTTGACTAAGCACCAAAAAGGGATGATTTGGTCGGGATCAGGACCTAAAACAACAACGACTGCGGTATGGTTTTGCGATAGGGTGCTACGAAGTTGAGTAGGAAGTTCTTCGGTGCGGGTACCAAGCATCAATACGCTAGCGCTAAATGATACATCGTTGTTTACAATTACTTCTGCTTGTGTGTTTCGATTGATATGTCTCATTTGGTCGGGCATTACGTATGCCACGACAGATAGGTTGTTGTGCGCTAGGTTGAAACTTTGGGTAGTCATGATAGGTTCACCTCTTAGGGCTAATGTTAGACCAGGGGTGTGAACTTTTGTTACAATGCCAGAATCGACAGCCATAGAATAACGGATGAGATTTAGCTCTTTCATTAATTCTATGTTGCGCATGTCTTGGATGTGTAGGAAACCATGTTCTTCGTGATATAGTTTTTTTACAGCATCGCTAGTTTGTGTCATTGCGTCATATAATACCGATAGTTTTCGTTTCTGTGCTTTGTATAGAGTTTCGGCTTCGGCTAATTCTTGTTCTATTTTCATTTTGTTTTGATTGTCGCTCAATCCGAAGCGAATATTATGGTCGGTGGTTGCTAATTGGCGTTTTAATTCCTTAATTCTCACTCGAGTGACAGCCAAATCTTGTTTAGCCAACCCGTATTGTACGGTCATATTACGATTTTGAGCGATAACGGCAGGTTCTTCGGTTGAGGTTTGGTGGCTGAAGAAATTTTCGGCATATACATAAGAGAACAATGTGTCGCCAGGAGCGATGAAATCGCCTACTTTTTTGTGGTTCTCTAATATATAAAGGTCTTCGGGTGAGCGCACAACATTCATATCAGTGTTGATATATCCATCAAATTCGGTATATATTGTACGGTCTAATGCCCATAGAAGGATTATTAACAATATAAATACAAATATGAGTGTGAAAATCAACTGTTGTTTTGCGATAGTTTTTTTTCTTTGTTTTAATATATTTTCAATATCGTTGTTTGTGTCGTGTGATGTAAAACTGAAATTTTTCATAAATAATATAAAGGTGTTAAGTTAGTGGGAGAGGATATGAGTTTTTTTTTAGATTTCAGTTTCTATACAAAATTCTAATATAGAAATATTTGGTAAGTAAGTTTGTAGATTGGCAATATGGCAGTCGCGTTGATATTGGAACGATAGGAATTTTTCCCAACATAGGAGGTAGGTGTTATACTCTTTCATGCGCGACACGAAATTATATTCGCCAATGCCATTGTGATATGCAGTAGTGCGAGTTTGTATATACTTTTTGATTTCTTGCATTCGGTATAATTCGCTTTCAGAGGCGCGATTCATACGCTCAATGTCGAGTAAAATCAATTTTATGTTGTCGAGGATTTGTTGAGACAATTG
>JAZQRP010000180.1:0-2753 GCA_045629685.1 Candidatus Aphodosoma sp.
GCTAATTGAAGGTGAAAAAATCACAAAGATTTTTAAAGATGAGGTTCCAGAAAATATATTAAAAAATGCCGAAATTATAGACGGAGAAGACAAATGGTTATTACCCGGTGTGATTGACACTCATGTGCATTTTCGCGAACCTGGACTTACAGCAAAAGCAGATTTTCACACAGAGTCAAGAGCTGCCGTAGCAGGAGGTGTTACCAGTATTATGGATATGCCAAATACAGACCCTCAGACAACTACAATGGCTGAAATAGATAAAAAAATCGCTATTGCAGAGTCTAAATCATTGGTTAATTTCTCTTGTTACTTAGGTGCAACAAACGAAAATATTGATGAAGTCGTAAATGTTGATAAAAATAAAGTGTGCGGTATAAAAGTATTCTTAGGAGCATCTACCGGGAATATGCGAGTAAATGATCCTAAAGTTTTGGAACGTATATTTGCAGAATCTCCAATTTTAGTGGCAACTCACAACGAAGATGAGGAGATAATTTCAGCCAATTTAAAAAAGGTAAAAGAGGAATTGGGCGATCAACCTATTCCAATATCCTATCATGAAATTATCCGCAATTCTGATGCTTGCTACAAATCAACTTCTAAGGCAATTGATTTAGCTACAAGATATGGAACTAGATTACACGTACTGCACTTAACAACCGCAAAAGAGTTGGCATTATTCAGTAACAAACCTGCAACAGAAAAAAAGATTACTGCAGAGACTTGCGTTGGTTATCTTTGGTTTGATGACAATGACTACGAACGTCTTAATGCAAAAATCAAATGTAACCCTGCTATCAAAAAGGAAAAGAGTCGCGTCAATTTGTTGAAAGCAATTGAAATGGGATATATTGATACCGTTGCAACTGACCACGCCCCTCACCTACTATCTGAGAAAGAGGGTGATTGTTTGCAAGCTGTATCCGGATTCCCATCCATTCAACACTCTTTGCCGATGATGTTGAATTTAGCTAAAAAAGGGAATTTTACTCGCGAACAAGTCGTTGAAAAAATGTGCCATAATCCGGCAAAAATTTTCAATATCGAAAAAAGAGGATTTATTCGCAAAGGATTTTTTGCTGATTTAGTATTGATTGAACCCAATTACCAATACACTGTAGAACAAAAAGATTTAGAATATAAATGTGGTTGGTCTCCTATGGAGGGTGCCACTCTAAATTATAAGGTTTGTAAAACTTTTGTAAATGGGAAATTGGTTTACGATGAAGGGAAAATTGATGATTCACAAAAAGGTAAATTATTAACTTTTACTAGATAATAGACCTATTCAACAAATAAAAAGTGTGCTGAAAACCATATTGATTTCGGCACACTTTTTTTATCCTATTTTAGAAGTTGTCAAAAAAACTTCTTATAGCCAAAGAGAGTAAAAAAATATTACTGTCCGCTAAACAATAAATCAGTTCTGTAACACTTTCATAAATAATATTTTACGTTATCATGAGCATGGATAAGCCCCCTCTTGGAGGTTTTCAACGTTTTCAGGAGGCGATTCCAAGGATTCTGCGAGCATTTTTTCCAAGTCCTTGTACGGATTGTTGAATAACTTCTCCATATTGATGTAATACATTAGCGTGATTCTAACAATTGTAGCAAGACCGGAGAAACTCCAAGACCTCTGCAACGAGCTTTGCAGCACCGAAAGCAGTAAATTTGCTATGAGGGTGACCCAAATTTGGATCTTTATCGCATTGGCACTTTCCCCGTAGAAATATCTCAGGGGAAAGTTCTGCTTAATTTGTTTAAAAAGGGACTCTACCTGCCATCTGCGACGGTATATCGCTACGACCGTATCCGCAGACATGTCAAAATCGTTTGTCAGCAGGGATACGAGTTTAGGCTCTTTCCCTTTCTTGATATCCACGTATGTGACGATTCTGGCGATATGGTTGATTCCGTCCTTCCGGAACACCACAACCTGCTCCCGATGTTCCGTTTCCCCCTTCGGGTTCTGGCTCATGCAGTCCACAAGCACCTCATATCTGAGGCTCTTCTTCATTTTAGTGACATAGACAACCCCTCGGTCCGTTAGTTCCTCGAATTTTGCGTAATTGATGTATGCGCGGTCCATTGCGACTATCTCTTCGTGATTGAAATGGCTTGGCGCAAGCATAAATGAGTCGTTCGTGGCGGCTGAGGTGAACTGCACATCGCATGGGACTCCCTCATTGGCATGTATCACCGAGTGCACCTTTATGCCTCCTTTCTTCTTGCCTGTTTTAGGATGACGCCCAACACCCTTGAAAATGGCATTAGAGAACAGTGATATGGTGGTGGAGTCTATGATGCGCAGCTGTTTTATCCAGCCTTCGGCTCCGTTCCTTCGGCTGTCCGACGAAAGTTTACCCTTGTTGGCTTCGTACAGATCACGATAGACCTCCTCAAAGAACTTCTCCGAACGTCTGGCATTAGCATCCGACAAGGTGCTCCGTTTGGGAACTGTCTCTATTCCAACATGATGCAGTTTCCTGACCTCGACAGCCATAGATGTCTCTATCTCGCGCAATGAATCGAAACGCATTATCACCGCGTACAGCATAGTCGCCAAGTGGGTGAAGCCGTCAAAACTCTTCACATAACGTTCTCCTCCATGTTTTCTGCTGATTTCAACAATTTTATCGCGGTCAAGCGATTTTATTAACTGTCCATATATCGGCTGTCCGAAAAAAATGCTATTTTTGCTCATGGTTATTTGGTTGTTTTGCAAATACAAAAATAACCTAAAAGGG
>JAZQRP010000181.1:0-6442 GCA_045629685.1 Candidatus Aphodosoma sp.
TATGAATTGTGCATTGTTTTTACATTCTCTCGGGCATTTCAATGCCAAGCAATCCCATACCCGAAGTAATCACTTTAGCCACATTTGCCGAGAGTAATAGACGCAAGTTTTTCACCTCTGCGTTTTCTTCTTTCAAGATTGGCGATGCTTGATAGAATTGGTTGTACTCTTTCACTAAGTCATATACATAGTTAGCAATCAATGCAGGCGAGAAGTCTTCTCCTGCTTGACGCACTACGTTAGGGTAGTTTGTAAGCATTTGAATGAGTGTACGTTCTTTTTCTGTGATTTCCATACCTTCATTTGCTGCTACTACTTCTACACCTTGTTCTGCTGCTTTGCGGAGAACTGATTTAATACGTGCGTTTGTATATTGGATAAATGGACCTGTATTACCGTTGAAATCAATCGATTCTTTAGGGTTGAATGTCATATTTTTGCGTGGGTCAACTTTCAAAATGAAGTATTTCAACGCGCCAAGACCTACCATGCGGCAACTATCATTAACTTCATCTTCTGAGCAATTATCCAATTTGCCGAGCTCGTCTGATGTTTCGCGTGCTTGTGCCACCATTTCTGCAATCAAGTCGTCTGCATCGACCACTGTACCCTCGCGACTCTTCATCTTACCTTCTGGCAATTCCACCATGCCGTATGAGAAGTGTACCAACTCTTTACCCCATTCAAATCCGAGTTTGTCAAGCAACAACGACAATACTTGGAAGTGGTAGTTTTGTTCATTACCAACAACATACACCATTTTGTTGATAGGGTAGTCTTGATAACGCAATTTAGCAGTACCAATATCTTGTGTCATATACACCGATGTGCCATCTGTGCGGAGCAACAATTTTTCATCCAAACCATCAGCTGTCAAGTTTGCCCATACCGAATTATCTGGACGACGATAGAAGATTCCTTTTTCAAGACCTTCTTCTACTTTTGATTTACCTTCAAGATATGTATCTGATTCATAGTAGATTTTATCGAAATCCACACCCATTTTCTTGTATGTTTCATCAAAACCAGCATATACCCACTCATTCATTTCTCTCCACAAACCACGCACCTCTGGGTCGTTTTGTTCCCATTTGAGCAACATTGCTTGAGCCTCAACCATAAGTGGAGCTTTGCGTTTTGCTTCATCTTCTTCCATACCTTGAGCCATAAGTTCTTTAACTTCGGCTTTATAGTGTTTGTCGAATTCTACATAGTATTTTCCTACGAGGTGGTCGCCTTTCATACCGCTCGAAGCTGGAGTTTCGCCATTACCATATTTCAACCATGCAAGCATCGATTTGCAGATGTGGATACCACGGTCGTTTACGATGTTAGTTTCTACGATTTTCCAACCATTAGCTTCTTGAATGCGAGAGATTGAGTAGCCGAGTAGGTTGTTACGAATATGACCAAGGTGCAATGGTTTGTTTGTGTTTGGCGATGAATATTCAATCATCATCAATGGCGAATTTTCATCCGCACGAGTGTGACCAAAATCTGCATCTGCATTGATATTATTGAGTGTAGCCACCCAATGTTGTTGATTGATAGAAAGATTCAAGAAACCTTTCACTACATTGAATTTTACCACCAAGCCTTCGTTGGCTACCAAATATTCGCCAATCTCAGCACTCACTTGTTCTGGTGCTTTGCGTGCTGCTTTCACAAAAGGGAATGTTAACAACGTAATATCACCTTCAAATTCACTACGAGTTTTTTGCAATTGCACTGCACTCTCTTCAACTTCAAGGCCATAAAGCGACTTCACCGCAGCAACCACAGCCTGTGATAATTTAGTTTCAATCATAATTTTATACTGTTTAATATGTTATTTTTTAGTTTAATGTTGTTTTAGTATAAGGATTCCGTGTTTTCTCTGTGAGCGAAAATCATATGTTTAGAATCCGATGTATAAGATAGTTATAGCTGATACTACCGAAATTACCACCCATAATATCACGCCAAGCAAAATTGGGCGGAACCCAACTTGTTTAAGACTTTGCCATGACAACCCCGAACCAATCAAAAATAAGGTGTAAATCATGCCATATCTCGCAATTCTCACTGTTTTTTCATACAACTCAGCTCCTTGTGGTATGTATGTCGCAATTACCATTGCAACTATATAAAGGAATATAAACCAAGGAATTGCTATCTTTCTCTTGCCTCCTTCCTCTTTGTTGTATTTGTTGTAGAAAACAGATATAATCAATGTTAACGGAATAATCCACAATGCTCTAATCAATTTCGTAGTAGTTGCAATTTGTAGTGCCAATTCACTCCTTTCTGCCGCAGCTCCTACTACCGACGATGTGTCGTGTATTGCAATAGCGCACCAATATCCAAATTCTGTGTCATTCATTCCCAATAGGTTACCAAGAGGAGGGAATATAAACAACGCAATGGCATTCAACGCAAAAATAGTTCCAAGAGCAACAGTCATGTCATTGTCTTTTGCTTTAATCACAGGTGCAATTGCTGCAATCGCACTACCTCCGCATATAGCCGTACCGCCCGATACCAATGTGCGAGTACCTGCATTCACTTTTAGCAATTTACCAATCCACAAACCCAACCCCATTGTTAGTGCAATAGAGAATATTGTAAACACAAATCCTGTTTTTCCCGCTTCCATTGCTTCTGTCAAGTTCATACCAAACCCTAATCCAACAACCGATGCCTGAAGCAATATTTTTGTAAAAACTTTATTATGTTGTACAAAAGGATTTCCGACCGTAAACGCCACAATCAGACCACTTAACAATGCCGTAGCTGGTGTCAAAAATGGCACCAAAAACAACAAAATAACAAATATTGTTTCGCGTGTTTTTTGTGATAAATTGAGCATATTAAGTTACATTATAAATAAAATGCAAAGTTAATAAAAAAAACTGAAAAAATAGACCGAAAATAATTAAAAAATAATTCTACATTCTGCTTTGTGAATTGTGCTTTTTTTATTATCTTTGTAGTTACGAAAAAACTGAAAATATGAAACCACAGCAACAAGTAAATATTAAGAATAAACGTGCAAGTTTCGACTACGAATTGGTTGAACGATTCACAGCTGGATTAGTGCTTTATGGGACTGAAATCAAGTCTATTAGAGAGGGTAAGGCTAGCCTTGTCGACACCTATTGCCAGTTTTCTAATGGCGAACTTTGGGTCCGCAATATGCAAATTTCCGCCTATCGTTTAGGCTACTACTATAACCACGATGTCAAACGCGAACGCAAACTTTTACTCAATAAGCGCGAACTTCGCAAACTCGAAAAAGCCACTAAAGAGACGGGCTACACCATTGTGCCAACCAAACTTTTTACTAACGAAAAGGGCTTTGCCAAACTCGAAATAGCACTCGCTCGAGGTAAAAAAGCCTACGACAAACGCGAAACTCTTAAGGAAAAAGAAGACCGTCGCGACATGGATCGTGCCATGAAATTTTAAGACTAAAAAATACACAATGTGAGTGTGTATT
Source organism: Candidatus Aphodosoma sp. (assembly GCA_045629685.1). GTDB lineage: Bacteria > Bacteroidota > Bacteroidia > Bacteroidales > Paludibacteraceae > Aphodosoma. The sequence continues at coordinate 3,479 of JAZQRP010000181.1, forward strand.
CGCTCTTAAAATTTCTAAAATTTAAATATACTATAGAGATACCTGCAAGCAAGGTGCTTCTTACCTTAAAAATACACACTCTCAGTGTGTATTTAATTCCAAAAATCATGAAAGTCATTTTTTACATATTATCACTTTTGTTTTTCCCATTTTCGCTCTTAGCGCAAACCTTAGTCGGTACTGTCCTCGACGAAGATGGTGAGCCCCTTCCTTATGCCTCAGTTTATGTGCGCAACAACCCAATAGGTGGTACTATGACTGACTTGAATGGGCAATATGTTCTTGAGTTAGATTCTACCACAGCATCTATCGACGAAGTTATATTCTCTTTCATAGGTTATCGTACCGAAGAATTTTCTGTAGCATCTATAATCTCCGATTCTAATTTTGTTGTCACTCTCATCGAACAGCCAATTATGCTCGAAGGTGCAACCGTAAAAGCTAAAATATCAAAGAAAGAGAGTCAGAAACTCAAACGTGAAGCTTTGGAGAAGTTTGTAGAACAAATGCGTGAAGATTTTCCAAAACGCACTGCCGAATATCCTGTTTTTTCGATGTATAATGGTTCGCAAGATGCACGTCAACTTATTCATCATGAGGTGATAGGTGTAATGTCTGAGTATCCAATTGATAACAGATACGGTGGCGATTCTGTTGCTCTTGTTGTGAAATCGGTCAAAGAATTTACTACCGACGAGGCAAAAATAGCCTATGACAAGTTTAATGAAATAACAGATGACCGTCTTAATAGCAAGAAAAATAAAAAAAAGAAAGTCAAACTATCTTACACAAAGCGCAATTTAGACGACCAATCTCTCCGTATGCACCGCTTTCTTTGGGGTGGTCCTACAGGTTCCTTAATTGATATGTTAAATGTCAAGAAACCAGCTAAATGGGACTATACTATGATTGGCGATGATGCTGTGTTGACCTATACCGAAAAAGAGAACTATATGGGCATCGTGAAAGGCGAATTGCAACTCCATTTTTATGTCGATCCAGTTACTTTCCAAATCAATAAAATAGCCCAAAGTCTTTCTGGTGAATTGCATATCCCTTTTGGATATAAGCTCAAAGATGATGAACTTGAGTTTATTAATGCACTTCAATTTGGACATGATACCCTCGATCGTTATCGCGTGCGTCATGCTTATGTCGATGTGCTTCGCAATGTCTTCTTCCGTCGTACTCCTGACGGAAATGTTGTTGTTCGCGAAAAAAACCTTGAGGTAAAAGGCGATATAATTGATACAAAAAAGAAAAAATTAACATATGGTGCCGAAGCAAAATCTATTGTTTCTGGAACTCCAAAAATAACAAAAAAATATTAGTATGGTAACTTTCGTTGTTTCAATCCTTTTGCTCATATTGGGCTACATTGTGTATGGCGGTTTTGTTGCTAAAGTTTTTGGCGTTGATGCTAATCGACCAACACCGGCCATTGTCAATCCCGATGGTGTTGATTATGTCGCAATGCCTTGGTGGAAAATTTTTCTAATTCAATTCCTCAATATTGCTGGTCTTGGACCTATTTTTGGCGCAATTATGGGCGTAATGTTTGGCCCATCGGCCTTCCTTTGGATTGTCTTTGGTTCTATTTTTGGTGGGGCTGTTCACGACTACCTTTCTGGTATGCTCTCTCTTCGTCGCAATGGCGCATCTTTGCCCGAACTCGTTGGCGAACAACTTGGTTCTGGTGTAAAACAATTTATGCGTGCTTTCTCGCTTCTATTGATGGTGCTTGTCGGAGCTGTCTTTGTTAGTGGTCCTGCTGGTCTTCTTGCCGGAATGGTCGACTCTATAAGCACTACACGGTGGATTATTATCATTTTTTTGTATTATATGCTTGCCACTCTTCTTCCTATCGACAAACTTATTGGCAAAATATATCCACTTTTTGGCTTTGCTCTGCTTTTTATGGCGGTAGGAATTTTGGTCTCTCTCTTTATAAATAATGCACCAATTCCTGAAATAACATCAGGTCTCGCGTCTCAACATCCTCAAGGCTATTCTATTTTCCCAATGATGTTTGTCTCTATTGCTTGCGGTGCAGTCTCTGGTTTTCATGCCACTCAGTCGCCTATGATGGCTCGTTGTATGGTTAACGAAAAATATGGTCGCCCTTGTTTTTATGGTGCTATGATTGCCGAAGGTGTTGTGGCTCTTATTTGGGCTGCCGCAGCTTCTTCTTTCTTTGGTTCAGTGGGTGGATTGCAAGAGTATGTGGCTTCTCTCCCTGCTACTGCCAACAAGGCTGCCGAAGTCGTTAATCTCATCTCTAATAGTTGGTTAGGTTCTGTTGGCGGCATTTTGGCTGTACTTGGTGTTGTGGCTGCTCCTATCACATCTGGCGACACTGCTCTCCGTTCTGCTCGTCTTATTGCTGCCGATTTCCTTCATATCGACCAAAAACCTATCGCAAAACGTCTTATTGTAGCTGTCCCTTTATTTGTTGGTACTTTTATCCTTTTGCAAATCAATTTTGATATCATTTGGCGCTATTTCGCTTGGAGCAATCAAACGCTCTCTGTCTTTACATTCTGGGCTCTAACGGTTTATCTCTACAAGGAAAAACGCAACTATTGGATCACTCTCCTCCCTGCTCTCTTTATGTCGGCTGTTTGCTCTGCTTATATTATGGTTGCCCCCGAAGGCTTCGGCCTCCCACCATATATCGGCTACATCACCGCAGCAATAGTTTGTGTCTCGTTCTTGCTTTTATTTATTCGCTTTACAAGAAATAAAAAGTAATTTGTTTTATAGCAGCTATAGTCGCTATAACTCTTAACTTTCAACTTTCAACTTTCAACTTTTAAAATGACCATTTACGAAATTGCCGAAGAATTTATTCAGTTGACCAACTGTTCTATCTTCCTGACCGGTAAAGCTGGTACGGGCAAGACTACTATGCTCCGACAAATTCGTGAAGCGGCATTCAAACAAACTGCTGTAGTTGCTCCTACT
>JAZQRP010000182.1:0-13331 GCA_045629685.1 Candidatus Aphodosoma sp.
CGACGAAGACCTCCGCCGCGACGTTCGCGAAAAAACTTATGCAAAAGCATACGCCGTAGCAACTGCTTGCAACGACGACAAACACTCTCGCGCAGAAAACTTCGCTGCTGTCCTCGAAGAATACAAAGCTAACTTCTCGGAAGAAGAACTCGAAGAAAAAGGCGCACTCATCGCTCGCTACTACCACGACGTAGAAAAAGAAGCTATGCGTCGCTCTATCCTTGACGAAGGCAAACGCCTCGACGGTCGTAAAACTACTGAAATCCGTCCAATCTGGTCAGAAGTAGGTTACCTCCCAGGCCCTCACGGTTCAGCAATCTTCACTCGTGGCGAAACTCAATCATTGAGTACAGTTACACTCGGTACTAAAATGGACGAAAAAATCGTTGACGAAGCTCTCATCGTAGGTCGCGACCGTTTCATCCTCCACTACAACTTCCCTCCATTCTCTACAGGCGAAGCTCGCGCATCTCGTGGTATTGGCCGTCGCGAAATCGGTCACGGTAACCTCGCTTATCGCGCTCTCAAACCAATGATTCCAACTGACTACCCTTACGTAGTACGCGTAGTATCAGATATCCTCGAATCTAACGGTTCGTCATCTATGGCAACTGTATGTGCAGGCTGTCTTGCTCTTATGGATGCTGGTGTACCTATCCACAAACCTGTAACAGGTATCGCAATGGGTCTTATCTCTGAAAACAAAGGTACTAACTACGCTGTCCTCAGCGACATCCTCGGCGACGAAGACCACCTTGGCGATATGGACTTCAAAGTAACAGGTACTCGCGATGGTATCACTGCAACACAAATGGACATCAAAGTTGACGGTCTTAGCTACGAAATCCTCGAAAAAGCTCTTCAACAAGCTCGCGACGGACGTATGCACATCCTTGACAAAATCCAAGAAACTCTTGCAGAACCACGTCCAGACCTCAAACCACACGCTCCACGCATCGTAACTATGATGATTCCTAAAGAACTCATCGGTGCAGTTATCGGCCCTGGTGGTAAAATCATCCAAGGCATCCAAGCTGAATCGGGCGCAGTGGTTACAATCGAAGAAGTTGAAGAAGGTGGCCGCGTAGAAATCGCAGGTACTAACAAAGCACAAATTGACTCTGCAGTAGCTCAAATCAAAGCTATCGTAGCAATCCCTGAAGTAGGCGAAACTTACACAGCAAAAGTTAAATCTATCATGGCTTATGGCTGCTTCGTAGAGTTCATGCCTGGCAAAGAAGGTCTCCTCCACATCTCTGAAATCGACTGGCGCCGCTTCGAAACTATGGAAGAAACAGGCATCAAAGAAGGCGACAAAATTGATGTTAAACTCCTCGAAATCGACCCTAAAACAGGCAAATTCAAACTCTCTGCTAAAGTATTGAAAGAAAAACCTGAAGGCTATGTAGAGCAAGAACGCCGTCCTCGTCCAGAGCGTACAGACCGTGGCGAACGTCGCCCTCGTCCAGAACGCAACGATCGTGGAGAACGCCGTCCTCGTCCTGAAAACAACGAACGCCCAGCAGAACAACCTGCAGCACCACAAAACGACGAAACAATCGAATTCTAATTCATAAACAAAAGGTGGTGTCATCCCCGACACCACCTTTCTTTATATCATCACTACCCCAAAAAACTAACAACTAGTAACTAATAACTAGTAACTAGTAACTAAAAAAACGCTCCCATAGTTTAATGGATAGAATGAAGGATTCCGGTTCCTTTGGTTGCAGTTCGATTCTGCATGGGAGTACAAAAATGGTGGATAACCCCTAGGTTATCCACCATTTTTATATAAAAATTCAATAATTATTTAACAAGCGCTGTTTTATAAGCTTGATATACCTTATAATTATCGCAATCAGCAAAATCAACAGGTCTATTAGCAACCCAAACAACTATTGTCATATTCTCAGGAACAAATGTCTCTTTCAAAACTTTTTTTGCAGAGAAGTTAAATGAATTACCATCACCCCCAACAAGTGTTCCAAATATTGAAGTCATAGCATCACGACATACATGATTATGCAGATACTTTCCTGCAGCACCCGCTTGCGTACCTTCCAAATTATCTTCCAATAAAGCAATACCAATTGCCAAACGATTACGATTTGACAATTCTACTAAAATATCACCTTGCACATTTACAGACAATTCTCTAGTTGACGCATTATACTCATGTTGCACATCAAGTGCTATTGGCGACATATCAGCTTGCATTAAACGGAAATAATCATCCAATACTCCACGAGCACCGACTTCATTTACAGAGAAAATAGGACCTCCAGGTTCACCAGAAGTGGTTACACCCACAGACAAAAGATTCGTACGATCTATCATCAAACCAGGAGCGTATGTCATTTGAGTATTATAAAACACTCGTGCAATAGAGTCACTTTGATTTGATGTATATTTACCTGCATTATATCCAGCATGGTGAGCCATCCAAATAAAATTATTTTCACCAGCTTCTTTAATAGCATTTTTAATATGCTCATGTCCTGTTGGACAATTTGAACACATGTCACCTGTTGTATTTTCCAATAATACTACACGTTCTACTAAATTATCTGCAACAGAAATAAGACGAGGCATTTCAATTTTCGCACCAGAAGATTTATCTCCATTAATATGCTCAATAGAATAAGTAAGTTTATGCTTACCACTTTCCTTAATTATGAGACCTTCGACAAAAACACTTGTAAATTCATTTTTTCTCAAAGTCCATGGTAAATCTATTGTTTTTGAATCTAATACTTTATCTTCCGATTTAACTACAATATCAAAAGAAGCCAATTCTTCATCAACCAAGTTTTTTACCGACAACACAATAGGAAAAGCAGTATTTGTTTTCACATAACTAGGAGACTTAAGACCAACAAGTTCTACTTTTGGTAACATATCACCTGCAAAAACAACTTTCAAAGAAATATGTCCATTACTTGCATGCTGAATCCATCTTTTAGAATCACAATCGTAAATCCAACAACCTTTCTTATTTACAGTTCCCATTGATTCATCAGCTCCATCAGTACCTATAGGAAGTGCATTTGCATCTAGTGTATAACCAACAAACAAATCTTCTTCTACATCTGAAAGTTTATATAGTTGTTCTGCAACAACCTCATTCCATGAATTCAATTTAATATCTCCACTAAAAGATTGTTCCCAAATATTTTCAGTTTTAATATTACCTCTACGAATCCATACTTTCAAATTATCATACTGAGTAGTAGCTTGACGCTCATCTGTACCATTCAAACCAACAATAACTTTAACCAATCGACCATCTTTATATTTTTCAAGGTCTGCCGATGTCAATTGTATTGCTGCTGATTGTTCAAAAATCTCTTCAGAAACATCCTGTCCCAAAGAAGACAAAATTTCATCACCACAATACTGAAAAACAACTTGATTAGATGTATTAAATTCCGAATCAGGAATAGTATCCCAATCAATTTCTTTAGGTTCACAAGAAATTAAAGCAAACATAGCAAAAAGAGCTACCGCCCATGATGCCATTTTTGTTTCAAATTTTTTCATAAAAATATCTTACTTTAAATAAAAATTACAATGCAAATTTAACAAGCACTTTAATTTCTGCTTCTCCATCAGAGAATATAAGATCTGCCTCTGAAGTTGTTGTTGTTGCATTTTGTTTTAAATACAAGTGATAATCTGCAGTTTGTTCTAAACCAGGATTTACAGCTTCAGTTTCCCAAACTTGTTCTGGCTCAGAATTACCTTGCATACAAGTAGAAAAACACATTGCTGAACCTTGTGTATTTGCATCAAAACGACGAACTTCTGTCACTGTAAATTTAGTTGGACGTTCTGCATTATTAACAATAAAGAAATGAGCAACCATTTCACCATAATTAACCTCAGAAACTGTAATAGTTTCACCACCTTTCAACTCTGTATCACCATATTTAACTACCATTTTAGCTACATCTGGAGTTGGAGTTTTTGGCTCACATGCAACAAAAATCATTGCAACAATAGCAAATAATGCTAATAAATTAAATTTTTTCATACTATTCAAATTTTTAATAATTAATAAATATATTTACAAAAGAAAAATTAATTAGTGATTAGATCCTTCACCCAAAGCAATCTCTGCAACCTGAATTACCTCTTGAGTTTTTGTATCAATCAATACAGCAACGACAGAACAATTATCCGCCACATACTTTTCATCTATAGAAAAAGTACAACTTTTTTTAGGAAAGTCTACATCCTCTACAGTTGATTCAGTACTTATAGCAGACAATTTACCAATTTCTTCTCCCCAAAGACCATTCAAACAAGACCTAAAGACATGATTATGTACATAATTTTTCACTGTTCCATGATCAATTTCTGCATTAGGATTTGCCTTACTATATGCTTCCACTAATGTTCCATCTATTGATTGAGGACCAACAATACCACTTTCCACTAACCAAAAAATCAAAGAAACAGATTCTAGCGTTGTTTGAGGACTCATAGTTGCAACTACTGTATGAGCCACACCTTCTACAGAATGATCCAATTTAATCAAGCAACTTGGATCAATAGCACGTTGAGCAAATACTTGAGCAGTCCATTTAGAACTACCTTGCAAATAAGTATCATCAAACTGACGGCCATTCACAACACCAACAGGCAAACCTGTACTTTGCGAACCACCATAACGTTTTAAATACTCCATAGCCTCTTCTGAACTAAGGTCAATATTTGGATCCATCGGATTTGTATAAACTATTCCAGCTGGATGCATACCTACAACTACTACATTTTCAGGAATAAGATCCAACATATCATGCGCAACCATAGCTGCACCTGGACAGTTTACACAGCGATTACCAGTAAATTCCACTAACAAAACTGTTCTATCTGAAGGAGTAAGTTCCACTTCAGTCAATCTGTCATTTTCAGGAACCACATCACATGCAACAAACAATATCATTGTTGCAAAAACTGTAAATATCAAACTTTTTATTTTCATAATTCAGACAAATTGAAGATTAGAAACTAACACTATATGATAAAGCCAAACCTTTAGATGCAGGTACATAACGACAAACACCACCAGAGCAGTTATAACCAGCACGTGTACGTCCGTATGACAACTGAACACGATGAGTTCCCCAGTTATAAGATGCTGCTACTTTATAATAATGTTGTTTAGTTGCATCAACATTGTAAAGGTCAGACACCTCAATCATTGCTTGTTGGAACAAAGAGATTTCATACAAAGCATATACCCATTGTCCACGGTCTTGACGTGTAAACAAATATTGCAACTCACCACGCATACCAATATTTTTCGATGGTTTATATTTCAACTCAACAATACCAATATGAGAATTTGCAATATCAGCAGTTTTTGAACCTTTAAACCAATAGCCTTCTTCAGTTGCATTCCATCCGTGACCTTCAACAACAGCTTGGTTATATTGTTGGAACATATAGAGTGCTGTCATAGAGAAAGTTTTAGTAAACTTTTTAGCAAATTCCAAATGCACATCAAGATAATAAGTTTCATCACCAAAACCAAAGAATGGAGAAGTATAACCATTCGTACCTTGCAATGTTCCTGTAGCATTAACTTCAAGAGGATCAGCTTTGATACCACGAATGTATGTACCATTCAAACGGAAACTTGTGCCATATTTACCACCCATAGGAGTTTTACGTTTAAATGTGTAACGAGCTTCAGCTTGGAACGCCCACTCACCACGTGCTTTAGGAGTACCATATTGTGTTGCGTAAGGATACATAGCGGCAAGAGCATATGTATGAGTCATAGAAAATGCAGGCATGTGATTAATAAAACCACCTATACCAGAACCTGTGCGATCAGAACGGAACGACATATTTTCAGAACGTTTAGCTTGTACAAGAAAACTCATACCACGTTGTGAATAAGCCAAAGACAACATAGCAGCTTGACCTGGTTTATAAATATAACCATTATCTGCAGAAGGGTCATTTGCTTTATATGCATATTCCACCAAGGCATTCCATCCTCCTTTTTGGAAACGAAGACGGACATCCCCAGCTCCTACAAACTTAGGTAAATTAAGTTTATACAATGGGCTTGGTTGAATTACTTCATCTGGATCATATTTGCTCACATACGATGCACCAAATAAAAGATTATACCCACCATCTTGCATAGCTTTAGACCACTCACTAAAGTTCAATTCAAGGTCAGCACCCATAACAGCACCTTGCGAATAATCAAAACCAAATGCATTGCTCATACCATAATTGAAGTATTTACGTTGCATACCGCCCAAAGCTTTAAAGCGAATACCTTTATATGGTGTAAACACAACACGAGCACCACGCAACGAGTTATCAACACCAAGAGGGCGATCTTCATAAGCACGGAAGATAAAACCCGAACCAAATTGGTCATATACGTTACCAATTGTAGCTTCAAACCATTTATATTTACCAGTAACATAAATATTAGGCAAACCACCACCAGCAAAAGCATCTTCGAAACCAGGAAGAGGAGAGTGCAATAATTCAAGACGAGCCCCTGCAGTAACATACTGACTAGCCAAAGATAAATCAAGATATGAATTACTTACAAAAGGACCATTATACTCATTTGCACCAATTACACTATCAATCTGCCCCACGAGACCTTCAGTTTGAAAGTTACCTTTCAACGTAACACCCCCACCATCAGCTTTAGCAACGGCAGGGAACAACAATAATCCGACAAACAATATGCCGATTATATTTTTTAATTGCTTAATCATTTTATAAACCATTAGTAGTAAGTAGCGAGTAGAGAGACTTTTTATATATAAAAAATAGCCTCACTACTCGTTACTATTTACTAGTTACTTATTTTACAAGTTCGCGTACTTTTTCTATAAGGTGTTGTTCTGAACCATCAACATAACCAGAGCGACGATCAACGATTTTACCTTTACCATCAATAACAAACACAGTTGGCACTGTACCATTGACATTCATAGCACGATTAAAGTCACCATTAGGATCAAGAAGAACTTCATATTCCCAACCTTTTGCATCAACAAGAGGTTTTACTTTATCAACATTTTGACCTTGGTCAATAGAAACAGCAATAACTTTTACACCAGTTTCTTCTTCCCAATCAACAATTTGTTCGTGGATTGCATCAAGTTCGCGTTGACATGGTTTACACCAAGTTGCAAAGAAACTAATAATAAATGGTTTACCATCATTATTCAATTTAGCAGTGTCCACTGTTTTACCATCAATGTTTTTCAAAGTTACAGATGGAAGTTGAGCAAAACAACCTACGGCCATCATTGCTACCATAATTAAAGCAAATGTTTTTTTCATACTATAAAAATTTTAATAGCGAGTAATGAGTAACTAATCATAAACTCTATACTACGCTTAGTTATTATTTTTCTTTTTTTATATTTAGACTATAAAAATATCAAAAAGTAAAATTTAAAAAGTAAAGTTACTATTTTTTCAATTACTCAATAGAACTATCTCCTTACTTTTTTTTATAAACTTTGATATAATCAATTTCAAAATCAGCTTCACCTCCTTTTTTGCCTTCAGCGATAAAAGAATTAAGCATTGGATACATAGCTTCTTGAGGCATAAAATTAGAAGTACGGAAAACTTCCAAATCATTAATATACCAAATCAACTCTTTTTCGTTCCATTCAAACGAATAGATAAAGAAATTAGAGAGATTAAGACCTTTTATGCGCGCAGAAGTATATTTAGTTTCAAATTTAGAACTCCAATAAATACCAACTTCAATCTCTCCATTTTCGCATTTACAGATATTAATATGAGGAGTTTTTTCTTCAGCTTTCAACCAAAAAGCATGAGTTACACCTTTAGCACCGGCAAAACGCATTTTAGCACGATAAAGCCCTCCTTGCTGGCAACAAGCATTACATCCATGTACTACATCCGATGTATAGTCAAATGATTTTTGAATAAAACCTTTTTCAGGATGCCAAGTTAATGCTTCTGCTTTTTGCTCTTTTGTAACAATATGTAAATTACCTGCTATTACGCGAACATTATTTCCATTATTATTAGCTTGTTGCTCATTCATAAATGAGTGTTTACCCACAAAAGCTGGATTTTTGTAATGAAAACCGACATCCCATTTTGAAGCATCTAAAGAATTCCAATCAAAATTATCTTCAAAGACTAATTCATATCCAGCCACCAATGAGAAATCAGAAACTTTATGTTGCAAATAGAATTTCATATCATCATTGTCTGCTAATTGATGGAATCTATTTTCTATTTCATACTCTTTAGTAGTCTCCCAACGTTTAGGATTAGCCCAAAATTCATTATTTTTTTGAAATTCAGGATGCGAAACCTTTTCTTTTAATTCAGTATACTCTTTTACAATATAAGAATTATGAAAACGAGTATAAATTTGATACTCTTTAGATTTTTCAAATTTCTTAAAACGAGTCAACTCTGGTGAATTTTTTACCAAATCATGATTAGCTAATGAAACGAATTCAGGAGTCGCTTTAAAAGCCAAATAATCAGTCAAATCTCTACTTTCTAAAACTTGAAAATATATTTTCAATTCAGAATTTGATTCCAACTTCTTAAACTTCGCCATATCACGATACTCTTTAGTATCTTTATACTTACGGCTACGAAGTGTACGTTTTAACTCTTTAAAGCTTGACGACTTTACTTGCTTGTAAAGTTCATTATACTCTTCCAACTCTTTTGATTCGCTAATCAAAAGAAAACGTTTATAGTCTGCTGCCATTTTATGAAGTTTATCTTCATATTTAGCAGTTGACATCAATCCGCCAAACAGACTTTTCCAAAAAAGATTCATATTTTTTTAGATATTAGATATTAGATACAAGATATTAGATGCGAAACTTGCTCACTTTACTCGTTTCAAATTATCAATTATCAATTTCACCTATCGCTTCTTTCAATTCTTCAAGTGCATCTACCACTTTCAAATTGCCATTTCGAGTAAATTTATACCCCAATCCCGCTTTCAATATTTTATCGAATTGCAATAACAATCCAGTCCAAAAACTATCAGGATTAAATAATATAGTCGGTTTATCATGCTCGCCAACCATACAAGAAGAGATAGTATCAAACATCTCATCAAGTGTTCCAAAACCACCAGGGAAAACCACAAACACATCAGCATACTCCTTCAGCATCGTTTTACGTTCAGCCATATCACCCACCACAAACAATTCGGTAGGCAAATCACTCTTACGACCTTTCTCTACAATACATTCAGGTATTATACCAATAATATCACCTTCAGCTTCCGCAGCACCTTCTGCCACTGCGCTCATCAAACCACCTGTAGCACCTCCATAGACAAGAGTATGACCTTGTTGTACCAACCACTTACCAAATTCGGTTGCTTGTTGCTTGAATTCGTCACACACTTGATCTGATGACGAACAATATACACAGATATTCATTTTATTTAGATTATTAGTAGCGAGTAACAAGTAACGAGATAGCATCTTATAAATTTAATAATTCTCGCTACTCGTTACTAAAGACTCATTACTAAATTAGATTTCCCCTGCTTGAATTTTAGCATGCATACTTGCAGCTGCACGACGACCATCACCCATAGCGAGGATTACAGTAGCACCACCACGTACAATATCGCCACCTGCAAAAATAGTAGGAATTGAAGATTGCAATGTATCGTCACCTACTTCGATAGTACCTTTGCGAGTAACAGCCAAACCTTCAATAGCACTTGGAATCAATGGGTTTGGAGACACACCAACACTAACGATAACTTCATCAACATCGATAATTTCGATTGCTCCAGGTATTGGTTCTGGTTTACGACGACCAGAAGCATCTGGTTCGCCAAGAGCCATTTTTTGAAGCAACATTTGAGAAACACGACCTTTCTCGTTACCTTTATATTCAATAGGATTATGCAATGTCAAGAATTCAACGCCCTCTTCTTTAGCGTGTTTAACCTCTTCAAGACGAGCTGGCATCTCTTCTTCAGAACGGCGATAAACAATCATAGCACGTTCAGCACCAAGACGTTTAGCTGTACGAACAGAGTCCATAGCAGTGTTACCACCACCTATTACTGCCACACTCTTACCCTTCAATACAGGAGTATCTGTGTTAGCTTTAGCTGCACCCATCAAGTTCACACGTGTCAAATATTCGTTTGACGACATAATACCAATGAGGTTTTCGCCAGGGATATTCATAAAGTTAGGAAGACCAGCACCCGAAGCTACAAACATAGCACGATAGCCATCTTCTTTCAATTGATCGTACGAGATAGTTTTACCTACGATACAGTTTTTGATGAATTTCACGCCCATTTTTTCTAGGTTGCGAATTTCAACATCAACAATATTATTAGGCAAACGGAATTCAGGAATACCATATTTCAACACACCACCAATTTCATGAAGTGCCTCAAATACAGTAACATCATAGCCCAATTTAGCCATATCACCAGCAAACGACAAACCACAAGGACCTGAACCCACAACAGCAATTTTAATACCATTAGAAGCAGCTACCTCAGGCACAGCCATTTGACCACTATTACGTTCATAATCAGCAGCAAAACGTTCAAGATAACCAATAGCCACAGCAGGTTTACCTGTTTTAGTGTGAATACACTTGCTTTCACATTGACGCTCTTGAGGACAAACACGACCACAAACAGCAGGCAAAGCCGATGTTTGTTTCAATACTTTAGCAGCTTCAAGAATTTCGCCACGCTCAATATTTTTGATAAATGTAGGGATATTAATACTTACAGGACAACCTTGCATACACGATGGATTTGGGCAGTCAAGACAACGTTTAGCCTCCAACAAAGCCTGTTCCATAGTAAGACCTTGGTTAACCTCTTCCGAATTTTTGCTACGATATTCACCATCCAACTCATTCATCTTCACGCGCTCAATAGCCATACGCTCTTTGGGTTTCATGGCAGTACGCAATTCTTCGCGCCAAGCCTCATTTCTTCTTTCCATATTATTTTTTGAAATTTTCAAACGATTCTACTTCTGCATCTTTATAAGCCGAAAGGCGCATCATCATTTCATCAAAATCCACTTGATGAGCATCAAACTCAGGACCATCAACACAAACAAATTTAGTTTGCCCACCAACAGTCACACGACAAGCACCACACATACCTGTTCCATCCACCATAATAGTGTTCAATGACGCAACAGTAGGGATTTCATATTTTTTAGTCAAAAGGCTAACAAATTTCATCATCACAGCAGGACCAATTGTAACACACATATCCACTTTCTCACGATTGATAACCTCTTCAACGCCTTGAGTGATAAGACCTTTATTACCATATGAACCATCGTCAGTCATAATCACAACTTCATCACTATACTCACGCACTTGCTCTTCAAGAATAATAAGATCTTTAGTACGACCAGCAAGAATAGAAACAACACGATTTCCTGCCTCTTTCATAGCTTTAATGATTGGCAACATAGGAGCCACACCAACACCACCACCAGCACACACTACAGTCCCAAAATTTTCGATATGAGTAGCCTTACCAAGAGGACCAACAAGGTCAAGCACCTCATCACCTACATTAAGGTTACACAACTTAGTTGACGATACACCCATTTTTTGCACAACAAGTGTAATTGTACCACGTGCAACGTCCGAATCTGCAATAGTCAAAGGCATACGTTCGCCATCTTCGTCAACGCGAACAATCACAAAGTGACCTGCTTTACGTGATTTTGCAATAAGTGGAGCTTCAATCTCCAACATTACAACATTCGCTGAGAAATGTTCTTTTCTTACAATTTTATTCATTTCTATATCTTATTATATCAATTTAATATACATCCGCATCAAGATTGAATAAATAGCAACCTCTAAACCTCCTCTAAACACTCCTCTCGTAAATACTATCCTTCAACTTGCAAAGATAATAAAAGTTTTTTTATCTAACAACATTTTTCCATAAAAAAACAAAAAAAGAAAAAATCACAATATCACAACCAAATCTACACACAAAAAAGCAAAGAAAAAAAACAAACATTTTCCATCTCCCAATACCTCACTCCACCCTAACAAACAGCTACCCTCTTCAGAGGATAACCCTATCTTCACCTTACTCACCCACCCCAAAAAAGCTTCAAAAAAAATGGGCAACCATTAAGACAGTCACCCATTTTTTATTCACTATAAAGTCAATTAAAAAATCAAACTAACAAGAACAAACAACCAGTGAGCTGCAATACCAGCACAAAGGCCACCAATTGTATGAGCTACAATAGCTTTTGAAGTAAGTTGACGATAACCAAGAGAATCAAGCATAGCTGTATGAGTAGAAAGGAAACCCGACCAACACATACCCATAGCAGTGAATACGGCAATTACATTACCATCAATAAAACCTTGTTGAATGAAAGTAGGGATAAGACCAAGAGCAGCTCCTACAGCACCAAGAGCAGTGATAGGATAAGCAACGAGTTCAGGATGTTCGAAACCAAACAACCATTGGAACACAAAATCAATCTTACCAGCCAACCAAGGCAATACCTTCACACCTTCATAAGCAGCACCAGTATATTCACCTGTAGCCGATGCACCAAAAGTGAGAATCATAACAAATGTAGAGATAATTAATACACCAGGGATAATAGCAAGACCGAGTTCAACACCAGTTTTACCACCATCGAGAATAGCATTCAAACCACGAAGGAATGCACCTTCGTCAGATTTAAAAGATATAGCTTGCTCATCACCACCTGCAGCGCCCTCCTCTTTGAAATTAGGATATGCTTTTATGATAGAGCGTTGCATGATACGAGTAGAAATAACACTACCAATAACAGCACCAAGAAGACCAACCATTGCACCTGAAGCATAGCCTTTACCTGTCATAAAGGCAATAACCACAAGACCCATACCGAAAGCAGTACCGAAGTTTGTAAGCGAAATGAGTTGATATTTTTTGAAATATTGGCTAAAGTTTTTATCATTAGCCAAAGAGATAATAGCAGGATTATCAGACAAGAAAGTCAACACTGCACCAAGAGCCGCAACACCAGGAAGGTTGTAGAGCGGTTTCATGAATGGTTTAAGGATGTTTTCGAGAAGACGAACTACACCAAACTCAGTGAGCAATTTGCCCAAAGCACCCGACAACACAGTGATACCCATAAGATAGAAACAAGTATCAATCAAAAGACGATACGATGTTTGCATAATGGTATTAAGCATATTAGCCATACCCATACGATTTGCAATATAACCAAATACTGCAAAGAAAATCACAAGGAAAATCAAAGCCTCAATTGTGCGCTTTGTTG
>JAZQRP010000183.1:0-2043 GCA_045629685.1 Candidatus Aphodosoma sp.
AACACCGAGAGAAGAGCGTATCAACTCCCCGTGACAAAAAAGTGACTTTTGTTAAGATTCAATATGACCTTTAGTTATAATTGGTATATTTTTTGTCATAATAATGAACGATTACCAATGATCGGTGTATGCGGTAGTGAGAGTGCACTCGAATCCGAATAATAATCGCAAATAAAATTACAAAATGAAACGCAAAACTATTATTACATCCGTCGTCATTCTTTTGCTTGGCGGTATTGGAACTATTAAAGCCTTCACAGCCTTGGAGAAAGAAGAACCACAAGAGATACGCGGTATTGTCGTGGATAGACACGATAGTGTTTGGTATGAAACGCAGCAACGCTTATGGTTACAGAAAGCGGAGGACAACCCTACAGATGAACATGCATGGCAACAAGCCTTTGAGGCTGCGCGTTATGCAGACATGTTGGCTGAGGACTGGGGACGCACTCAACGCAAACAGGCTATTCTCGATAAGATGAAAGAGAATATTCCTAATTCGTTCACTTATAATCTCTGCATGTACATGACTGAAATAGCCGTTCGTGGTGGTAATCCAGACCCGTATGCAAAGCAAGCCCTGCAATTAATGCCAGACAATATTGCCCGCAAAGATGCAGAGACACTAATCTCTTATCTTTGGATGAGTGGCAAAACCTTAGCAAAAGATAAAACACCTAATGTAGAACAGAAGCATCTCACTAAGTTTGCTCAACATCTCTACACAACCAATGCTTATCCGTCCTATTTGTTGCGTTATACCTATAATTCGTTGCAAGGAATGGAGGAAAACGCCATCTATTTTGTCAATGGCGATGTACCCGGATATACATCTTTGGTCATTCAAGAAGCGCTCAACCAACATACAGACAAAATCATTGTTCCTGTTTCCTTCCTTTTTGTAGATACATATCGCAAAGCATTGTGCGACTTCCTAGGTATCAAAGATTTTGAGGTCAAGAAAGAGTACACCGCAATGGATGATTATTTCCAAGACTTATTAGAGCATATTATTGATAATAGTAAACGCCCTATTTATTTCTTCCCAACAGATAGCTATCCCGAAATAGATTCCTTTAAGAAGAATCTATATAATGAGGGACTTGCATTTCGTTATAGTACGAAGCGTTACGATAATATGGCTATTGCAAAACATAATGTCGAAACGAAGTATAACCTGCAATATATCACAGAGCCGAACTTTGTTTACGAAGAACAATGGAAGGGAAGCGAGCGCATTCAACTCAATTATGTAGTTATGCTTGCACCTGTGGTCAAGAGTTACAAGGAAAGCGGTGACACGCTTCACGCTGGTCAATTGATGCGATCATTAATATCTGCCGTGGTACAAACATCCTTGCCAGATGAGGAGAAAGTGAAATACATTAATCTCCTAAACGATAAGCAGAAATGATATTCTCATTATTTACAAATTATAAATCAACATCAGACGAACAACTCATGAAGCGTGTTCGTCTGATGAACGATGAAAAAGCCTTTAACGAGTTACATCGCCGATATGCGCGGTTATTGCAAGGATTTTTCTTTCGTCGATTAGGAGGGGATGAACAACAAGCAGCAGACTTACTACAAGAAACTTTTGTACGAGTGTGGACATCACGTACATCATATTCAGCAAGTCAACCATTCCGTACTTGGCTTTTTTCTGTAGCCTATAATCTATGCAAGAATACCTATCGCAGCAACCAACGTAAACAAGCATATTTAGAGTCATTATCCACTGAAGAACCTATCGAAGAAGAGACGACAACGATTCAACTTGATGCCGTCACCTTTGACCAAGCATTGCAACAAGCACTATCTCGTTTAGACGAATCACAACAACTATTATTTGAATTACGATTTACGCAAGAGTTAACGGTTCCCGAAATAGCAGTAATTATTGGTGTACCAGAAGGAACAGTCAAGTCACGCCTACACACACTAACTAATCATCTACGACTAAAATTAAAAGATTATGAATAATACATTTGAAGATCAACTAACAGCTTCTGCACGCCGTTTGCGTGAGGCGCAAGATGC
>JAZQRP010000184.1:0-17090 GCA_045629685.1 Candidatus Aphodosoma sp.
TGAATGTTGGGAGATTGTTCTCTACTGCAAAAGCTTGTTCTGCAATTTTAATAAAATCCATTGTCAATCAATGTTTTAAGAGTAAATAATTATGCAGCATTCACGAGGTTCACTATTCCCCATCAGCGGCTACACATAACGAGCGCAAAGTTACAACTTTTTTTTCATTCCCACAATAGTTTAAGTTGAAATTTGAAAGTTGAAATTTGAAAGTTATAAATTCACTTTACAAATACAACTACAAAAGACTGAACTACAGTGTATTATCTAAAAAGATATCATTGAAGTTATAGTCACTATAGTTGCTATATAAAGAAAAGTAGCAAGCCATACGACTTGCTACTTTCTATTTGTATCTTAAAAAAGATTATTGCAAACGGAATGATACTGGCACTGTATATTTACAAGCTACAGCTTTACCACGTTGTTTACCTGGTTTCCAGTTAGGCATGTTTTCGATCAAACGAACAGCTTCTTTGTCCAAAGATTTATCTACGCCACGTACAACTACGATATCGCGGATAGTACCATCTTTCCATACTGTAAATTGGCAAATTACACGGCCTTGGATACCATTTTCAGCTGCAACAACTGGGTAACGTACGTTATCAGAGAAGTATTTCATCAATTTAGCCATACCACCTGGGAATTCAGGCATCTCTTCTACTACCATGAAGACCTCTTCAATCTCTTCTTCTTCCTCTTCTTCTTCGATGACTACTTGTTTGATTTCAACAACTTCGTCTTTGTTATCTTCAGATGAGAAGTTAACGTCTTCAGTTTCAACGTCGTCTTCTACAATCTTAATTTCTTCGATTACTTCAGGCACCTCTTCTGGTTCTGGAGGTGGTGGAGGAGTTTCCTCTTGGAATGTTTGGTCAATTTGAATCTCTTCCTCTACAAGGAAATCTTCATTTACAGCTTCGTGAACTGTAATTTCACGTTGTGTCCACTCAAAAGCAGTGTACAAAATAGCCAACGCAACGATCAATCCCATAAAGACAAAGGTCAATCGTTTGTCTTCCAAATTGGCTTTTGGCGATTTTTTTATTTCCATAATTTATTATTGTTTATTTTTATTTATGCAGTTTATTCCTATGCAAAATAACTTCGCAAATGTACACATTTTTTTTCAAATAGCACACTCTTTTTGTGTTTTTTTCTTTTTTTTCTTTTCTGAAAATTTAAATGGCTGATTTTTCAACCATTAAATAAGCCATAATTCGATTTTAATCTAAAATATTCACATAAAAAAATCTAAAACACACTAATATTCAATAGTAAAACAGAATAAAAATATCGAAAATATTCTATTTTAAAGGTTATTTTTTCGATTTATATCACATTTCCACCTTTTTTTTGTAACTTTGCATCAGATAATAGACTTACTCTACTATGAGCGATAAAACTATAAATCTTCTCGGTGCCAGAGTGCATAACTTAAAAAACATTGATGTCACTATCCCTCGCAATGCCTTGACTGTAATTACAGGGCTTAGTGGTAGTGGAAAATCATCGCTTGCTTTCGACACTATCTATGCCGAAGGTCAACGTCGTTATATTGAAACTTTTTCGGCATACGCTCGTCACTTTATTGGCAACATCGAACGTCCTGATATTGATGAAATCACAGGGTTGAGTCCTGTTATTGCTATTGAACAAAAGACCACAAATAAAAACCCTCGTTCGACAGTAGGGACTGTTACTGAAATCTACGATTTCCTCCGTTTGCTCTATGCTCGTGCTGGTACGGCATATAGTTATATTTCGGGGCAACCAATGGTTAAATACTCTGATGAGCAGATTCTTGATCTTATACTTAAAGATTATGATGGTCAGGCTATATATTTGCTTGCCCCTGTTGTTCGCAATCGTAAGGGTCATTATAAAGAACTTTTTGAAAGTATACGTAAAAAAGGTTATCCAAACGTGCGTGTTGATGGAGTGATGCAAGAAATATATGCTGGGATGAAGCTTGACCGCTATCATAATCACGACGTAGAGGTGGTTGTTGATAAATTAATTATAAAAGAGAAAGATGTTCAACGCATAAAGAAAAGCATCGAAAAAACGATGGATATGGGTGATGGTGTGATGATGATTCTCACTCGTGATGGTAATCAAGCTCGTTTTCTTTCGCGCCACCTTATGGACCCTGCTACTGGTTTGTCTTACAACGAGCCTGCACCACACAACTTCTCGTTCAACACACCTAAAGGGGCATGTCCGAATTGTAAAGGTCTTGGTACTGTAAATCAAATTGACTTTGAAAAAATTATACCTGATAAGAGTCTTTCTATTGCAGCTGGTGGTATAGTGCCTCTTGGCAAAGAGCGTAGTTCGATGATTTTCTGGCAAATCAATGCTATTGGTGAAAAATATGGTTTCACTACCAAAACGCCTATTGCTGAAATTCCAGAAGAGGGGCTTGATGAAATACTTAATGGCAGTACTGACGAATTGCTTATTTCTAATTCAGCTATTGGTACTGATACTAACTATCGCACTCGTTACGAGGGTCTTGTACATTATATATCTCTTCAACAAGAGGATGGGTCATCTACAGAACAACGTTGGGCAGACTCGTTCTATACGCCTGTGGTTTGTCCTCATTGTAATGGCACTCGACTCAACCGTGAGGCACTCAGTTTCCGTATTGCCGACAAAAACATTGCCGAACTTGCTAATATGCAACTTGATGAGCTTTATGAGTGGCTTGATTCTGTTGAGGAACAAATGGACTCTCGTCAAAGCCAAATTGCTGCTGAAATAGTGAAAGAGATACGTACACGTCTTAAATTCCTCCTCGATGTGGGTTTGGGTTATCTTGCGCTATCTCGTTCGTCAGCTACGCTTTCGGGTGGTGAGAGCCAGCGTATTCGACTTGCTACGCAGATTGGCAGTCAGTTAGTTAATGTGCTATATATCCTTGATGAGCCAAGTATTGGTTTGCATCAACGCGACAACATCCGTCTTATCAATTCGCTCAAGGAGTTGCGTGATGTGGGTAATTCAGTTATTGTAGTTGAACATGATGAAGATATGATGCGTGCGGCGGATTATATTGTTGACATGGGTCCTGGAGCTGGTCGCCTTGGAGGAGAGGTGGTGTTTCAGGGGACATTCAAAGAGATGCTCAAAACCAAAACTCTTACAGCACGTTACCTTTCGGGTAAAACATCAATATCTCAACCCGAACAACGTAGGATGGGCAATGGTAAGCATCTTGTAATAAAAGGTGCGCGAGGGAATAATCTTAAAAATGTGACACTTGATATACCACTCGGTACGCTTACATGTATTGCGGGTGTATCGGGTAGTGGTAAATCGTCGCTCATCAATGGTACACTGCGTCCTATTCTTACTCGTCACTTTTATCGTAGCAAAGAAGAGCCTCTGCCATACGATACTATTGAGGGCATTGAGTATATTGACAAGGTTGTTACGGTAGATCAAGAGCCTATTGGGCGCACGCCACGCTCTAATCCTGTTACTTACACAGGTATTTTCAATGATATTCGTACACTTTTTGCTGGACTACCTGAAGCTAAGATTCGTGGTTACAAACCTGGTCGTTTCTCATTCAATGCCAAAGGCGGACGATGTGAAGTTTGTGGTGGAAATGGTATGAAGAAGATAGAAATGAATTTCTTGCCTGATGTTTATGTGCCTTGTGAGGCGTGTGGTGGTAAGCGATATAACCGTGAGACTTTGGAGGTGCGTTTTAAGGGTAAGTCTATTGCCGATGTGCTTGATATGACGATAAATCAGGCTGTTGAGTTTTTTGAGAATATGCCTACCTTTGTACATAAACTTCAAACATTGCAAGATGTGGGGTTGGGTTATGTGAAATTGGGGCAAAGTTCTACTACGTTGTCAGGAGGTGAAAGTCAGCGCGTGAAATTGGCTACTGAATTGGCTAAGCGAGATACAGGTCATACGTTATACATTCTTGACGAGCCAACTACGGGGCTACATTTTGAGGATATAAAAGTGTTGATGAATGTATTGCAGCGTCTTGTGTCGCGTGGTAATACTGTTATTGTTATTGAGCATAATCTTGATGTTCTTCGTCAGGCGGATTATCTTATTGACCTTGGTCCAGAAGCAGGCAAACGGGGTGGAGAGATAGTTGCTTGTGGAACTCCTGAGGAGATAAAAAAACTTAATATCAGCCCAACAGCACCGTATTTGTAAGTCATGGTGGGGGTGTAATGAAAATAAGCTATGTCAAGGATTGACATAGCTTTTTTGTTTGAATATCTAAGATATCGGTGTGTGTTGATGTTACTCGATGCCTGAGTTTTGGTTGTAGTATGAAGCGAATGCAGCGCCACGGGCGGTTTTCCATTTGCCGTTAGATGCGTCTGCAACGGCTTGCCATTCGGCATTGTTAGTTTGTGGTTTCTTGTTTTTGGGTGGTATGGGTGTTTTTTAGTTGCAAAATAGTGAAAATATTTTGGGTGGATTATTTGTGTGGGTGGGAAGATTTGTTTATCTTTGTGGTTGATATGTAATGGTGGTGATTATGTAACTTAAAAAAAATAATAAAACTATGAAAAGAATTTTTACACTTATTGCTATGGTGGTGGTAAGTCTTATGGCAATGACACAAACCAATCAGTTGGTATGGGCAAATGGACAGTTGCTTTATGCAACACCAACAGATAAAGTTGATAGTTTGACTTATGATGCATCGTTTGAGGGCGATACACTGTTTTTCATTATGCCACATAAGTTAGTGCAAACAGTGCATGATACAGTTTTTGTGCATGATACGGTGTATGAAGAAGAGATAGTGTATGTGCATGATACAGTATATGTTGAGTGTCTGGAACCAGAAGAGCCAGAAGTCAAATATACTAAAGTACTTGGTTCTGCCGTATTGGGCGATGAAGTAGAGGTTAAAGGTTATATCGCTGCTGTATCTACACAAGGTTCTATCTTCAATGACGATGGTGGTTCTATTTTTCTATATAAAATTACTGAAGTTGAAGTTGGCGACGAAGTAACCGTTTCTGGTACTATATCTTCTTATCGCAAAGGTTTCCAAATTGCGTCTGCTGTAGTCGAAAAAACAGGTTCTACTACTGTTACATATCCAGAACCTATGGACCTTACTGGTGCCAAAATGGACGAACTCCTCACCACTCGCACTGCCGACGAATATGCCTATTATGCTAAAATGACTGGTACTGTTGCTGTTAGTGGCTATTACTTCAACTTCAAAGTTCCAGGCGCCGAAACTGCCGTAGGTAGTGTATATGGTGCTACAGATGAGGTGAAAGCTGCTCTTGCCGATGGTATGGAATGTACCCTCTATGGCTACTTCTGCTCTATTTCTACACAAAGTGGCGCGCCTAAATTCGTCAACATCATCGTCACTTCTATAGAACTAATGGACACCGTGCCAATAGAAACTCACGAGTATGTAGATCTTGGTTTGCCATCAGGTTTGAAATGGGCGACATGCAATGTAGGTGCAACAGCGCCAGAAGAGTATGGCGACTACTTCGCATGGGGCGAAACAGAGCCAAAAGAATATTATGATTGGAGTACATATAAATATGGTACAAATTATGATCAATTAATAAAATATTGTAATAATAGCAGTTATGGTAAAGATGGCTTTACTGATACAAAAACTGTACTTGACCCAGAAGACGATGCTGCAACAGTCAATTGGGGTGGAGCATGGAGAATGCCAACTAAAGCAGAACAAGACGAATTGCGTAATAACTGTACATGGGATTGGACTACACAAAATGGTGTGAATGGTTGTAAAGTAACAGGACCAAATGGTAATTCAATCTTCTTGCCCGCTGCTGGGTACATGGACGAAGGCACGCTCAGTTTTGCTGGATCGCCCGGCGGCTACTGGTCTAGTTCGCTCTACACCGACGGTTCGTACTCCGCCTACATCGTGAACTTCAATTCGGGCTACGTGGACTGGGACGGCGACTATCGCTACTACGGGCAGTCTGTCCGTCCTGTTTGCCAGTGAGCATGTAATAAGGAATAGAGAGCAAGGAAAAAGTAATAAATCGGCAAAGTGGTTGGTGGCTTTGCCGATTTTTTTTTTAGGTTTTATAAGGTATACGAAATTTTATTTATGGGGGATTTGTGCGACCCCTTTGGGGTCGGAATGAAGGGGTGTGTTTATCCGCAGGTGGCTCGCCAAGAGGCTCGACCACGCTGCGGTTACTACTAAAGTGAGACCCCTTTGGGGTCTTTTTTTAACCTTGCGGTTGAGTGGACACGGCACGCCGTGTCCCTACATTGGACGGCTTGAGCTGAGTGTTCCTACTGGGAGGGGTTAGAGGAGGGTGATGTTGGTGGGTTGGGTTTCGGTGAGGGGTTGGAGGTAGGTTTGGTTGGTGAGGTAGTTTTGGAGGTTTTGGCGGTAGCGGTGGTTGTCGTCGGCGGTGGATTGGAGGTAGCCTTCGTGGTATTCGTCGCCGTGGATGAGGGCGTAGGCGAGGAGTTCGTTGCCTTTGAGACCAAGTTGTTCGACCATCCAGCCTTGGATGGCGATGTAGTTGTTTGTGATTGATTTTTTAGACATAGTGGTTTTGGTTTAAGTAATAAAAAAATAAAAATTGGGAGAATTGCTACTATAGAAAAGATGAGTGGCTATAGTAATAATAGGGAGTGTGGAGGGGAAGGGTGTTTATACAAATATACAAAATTTTGGGGCAAAAGTCAAGTGTTTGGGGGATTTTTTTTTGATTTTTTTGTTGCTTGAGGGTTGGGTGAGGGTTGGGTGAGGGTTGCTGTTGAGGGGTGTGGGTGTGGGATGAAAAAAGCCACTCTTTTGTGGGAAAGGGTGGCTTTGGTTTTGTTATTTTGGGTTGTTTTTTGTCCATTCTTCGAGGGTGTGTTCGCGGCGTTCGGCGACGATGAGTAGGGCTTGGTCGCGGATGTCTTCGGGGAGGTCGATGTTGCGGAGTTGGATGCTGCGTATCCAACCGGCAACGTCTTGCTCGCGGAGGGTGTAGAAGACGTTTTCGAGCATTGTGATTTGTGCTTCGGTGTAGTCTTCGGATGGGATGCCTCGGAGGGTGTCGAGTTCTTCGTCGTCGAAGTAGATGATTTGGTCGGTCTGCGAGAGTAGGCTGTCGCGCTCGCAAACGGCGTGTGAGCCGCAACAGTCGTCGGCTATTTCGACAGGGGGTTGCTCGGGAGTGACTTTGTTGACGCGGCGGACGAAGATGGTGACGCCTATGATTAGGAGGATTAGGATGGCGATGAGGATTGCGAGTATCATTTCTCTTTAAGTTATTTTTGTCTGATGTATGTTTCGATGTGGCGTTGGCGTTTTTCGGGGTAGATGTCGTTGATGGTGATGAGGATGCCTGTTTCTTCTACGTCGCCAAATTCGTCGTTGATGGCTGTGCCGAAGACTTTCATAGTTGGTGAGAGGTTCATGTAGGCGTTGACGAGTGGTGGTATGTTTTCGCCAAGGGCACGAACTTCGCGGTTGAGTGTTAGATAGTTGTCTTTGATTGTTTCGGCTTGGAAGAGTTGTTGTAGTTGTGCGAGGTCAGTCTCTTGATGTAGAGGTGTGTGGGGTATGGCTAATTGTTCGCGATCGCCGAAGTGGAGGTTGAGGTAGTGGAGTATCATGTCGCGCCCTGTGCGGTTGAAGGATGGGTACATGGTGAATTTGCCGAGGAAGTAGCGTATTTGTGGATACTTGACGGTGAGTGCACCGAGTCCGTCCCAGAGGTTGTCGAGGGCGAAGAGGCTTTTTGCGCCTGCTTGTGATGATTGGTATTCGAGTGTGACGAATGAGCGACCGAGTTCGATGGTGTAGGGCATGTATTGGTCGATGAATTGTTGCGAGAAGTGGAATAGGTGTGATGTGGCGATATTGGGTTGTCCTTGAGCGTCGTATTGTATGTTTTCGCCAAGGATGAAGCGGTAGCCACCAATGATTTCTTCGGCATCGGGATTCCATACGATGAGTTGTTGGCATGGGGTATCCATTGTGTCGAATTGGTCGATATCGACTTCGCTGCCTGTGCCACCGCCTGATGAGCGGAATGCGATTTCGCGTAGGCGTCCTATCTCGCGCATGGTGTTGGGCGAGTTATGAGCATTGATGATATAGATTTCGTTGCCGGCCTTGTTGGTTGTGCGTAGGAAGCGTTCTTGAGTTAATTCGGCTTTGATTAGTTGGCGGTCAATGGCGCTTATTATTGGTTGTTCTTGCATAGGTTTGTTTTTGTCGTTTGACTTTTTTAACAGAAGTACAAAATCTATTTATAGGACGATTAAATTCATTTGTATTCGAATGGTTTATAGTGGTTGAGTTTTTTTAAGTACAAGCCTTGTGGTCAAATATGATTTAGGGCATGTACTTAAAAAGAGGTTGTTTTTTCATAAATAGAAAATTGTTGATATAAGTAGTTAATCAATAAACAAATTTCTGTGCTTATGTTAAAAACAAAAAATAATTATTTTTGTTCGAAGTATGATTCGATGTAGCGTTTTTTCTTAGGTTCGTAGATGTCGTTGATTGTGATAATCATAGCAGTGTCGTAGCAGTCGCCAAAGTCAGGGTCGAACGTAGTACCAAATGTTTTCATTGAGCTTGAGAGTTCGATGTATGAGTGGATGAGCGGCGGAATGCTATCATTCATTGATTTAACAAAGTTGTTCAAGATTTTGTAGTTGTCTTTTGCTGTTTCGCCACAGAACATAGCATCGAATTCGGCACGTTCTTCGTCGGTGCAAGTCTCAGGGTGTTTTGATGTGAGCATGCGTTCGCGGTCGCCAAAGAATTTTTCGAGGTAGTAGATCATAGCTTTACGGCTCTTGTCAGGGCTTGTGCTATAGATTGTTACCTTACCTGCGAGGTATTTGATAGATGGGTCGGTAGCAACAAGACCGCCGATACCGTCCCATAGATTGTCAAGTGCGAATAAGCTCTTACGACCCATTTCGGCACTTTGATATTTAGGTTGTACGAAAGCGCGTGCCATTTCGAGGCAGTAAGGGAAATACTCTTTCAAGAATTTTTCAGAGAAATCGAAGAGGTGCTCTGTGTTGACGTATGGTTGACCATTGTCGTGGAACGATGCTTGTGCCCAACGAGTGAAACGATAGCCACCGATGATTTCTTCTAACTCTGGATTCCAAACAATGAGTTGATAGCAAGCTTTGTCTTCAAGGTCGAAGTGGTCGAGGTCACACTCTTTGCCAGAGCCACCACCTACGGCACGGAATGATACTTCGCGGAGACGTCCGATTTCGCGCAATACGTTAGGCGAATTTTCGGCATTAACTACATATATTTCATTGTCAGCTTTGTTTGTCTTTCTGAGGAAAGTTTTTTCGTTGAGTTCTTGTTTGAGTAACTCTTTTGAAATAGGGTCAATGATTGGAGTCATAGTGTTTAGAGTTTAGTGTATAGAGTTAAGAGTTGGAAGTATAGTGTTAAATAGTAATACCGGATGGTTTTCTATACTTTATACTCTAATCTCTATACTTTTGTTATTACATATTTGGGTCTTGGCCATTGCCTTCTTGAAGTTTTTCTACTTCGTGGCGCACGTCGTTAGCCCATTGTTGGTCGGTTTTCGACTTGTCGAATGTGCTATAAGGGATTGGTTTGCCGAAGGTGATGACAAATGATTTGTGTTGTTTTTTGAATAACTCGTCAACGAGCATGAACATGCCTATGTTGAATTTGAGTCCGATGAATTTGCTGAAGCTTGTGAGGAACATGAAGAGTTTGGAGTTGTAGCCCGACATGTGTACAGGCACTACATCGCGCTCATATTTACGCGATTGTGTGATGAACATCTTTTTCCAAGGTTGTTCAGTTACTTTGCCATGCTCTTTGCGAGCACATTTGCCTGCTGGATAAACGAGCACTTGATATGGACTTTCGAACATGCGAGTGAGGCCTTCGCTGATTTCGCGACTTTGTTTTCCGCCCATATTCACAGGTACGAAAAATTCGGCGAGGGGGTGGAAGTGCGCTAATATGTTGTTGACAGGCACACGGAAACTTTCGCCATAAAACTTGCGCATAACCGAGCCCATAATCAAGGCCTCAGGACCACCAATTGGGTGATTGCTAGCAAAGATGCAACGGCGCGATGGGTCGAGATTTTCGGCACCACGCACTTCGTATTTAATGTCGAGATAATTGAGTGCTTCGTCGAAGAATCCTACACCTTGAGGGTGTTCTGCCTTCTCGATGCAGTCATTGATTTCTTCTTGATGTATGCGTCGTTTGAGGAAATTGACTAAGAATTTTGGCAATTTTTTCTTGACTTTCGCTTTCAAGATTTCGTCAATGTCAATTTTAAATCGTTTATTTTCCATAAAATGTTTTTAAGAGACATGAAGACAAGAGAACATGATTTTTTTCTTGTTATCCTGTCTTCCTGTCTGAAAATTATTTTAGTATCATTAATACTCGTTTGAGGGATGAGATGAAGTAGTCGATTTCGGCTTTTGTGTTGTAGAAGGCAAAAGAGGCGCGTGCTGTGCCTGGTATGCCATACCAATCGACGAGTGGTTCGGCGCAGTGATGCCCGGTGCGGATAGCGATGCCAAGTTTGTCGAGCATCATACCTATGTCATAAGGGTGAACGCCATCAACTACAAACGACAGTACACCGCTTTTCTCTTTAGCTTCGCCAATGATGCGAATGCCTTCAATCTCTTTTATCTTTTCGGTAGCGTATGCAAGTAGTTCATGCTCATAATCAGCAATTTCTTTCATACCTATTGCCGATATATAGTCTAATGCTGTAGCCAATGCACAACTACCTACATAGTCGGGCGTACCAGCTTCGTATTTATAAGGTAGTTTGTTGTATGTTGTTTTCTCAAATCGCACTGTTTCAATCATCTCGCCACCACCCATGAATGGAGGCATAGCATCTAATATCTCGCGCTTGCCATACAACACGCCGATGCCATTAGGAGCATAGACTTTATGACCAGAGAAAGCATAGAAATCGGCATCAAGTTCCACTACGTTCACAGGAATATGGGCAATGGCTTGAGCTCCGTCAATCAACACCTTAGCACCATATTTATGGGCTATGCGAATGATTTCAGCAACGGGATTGACTGTGCCCAACACATTACTCACGTGTGCAACAGAAACAATCTTAGTGCGTTCGTTTAATAACGCCTCAAATTCCGATAAAATCAGTTCGCCATGCTCGTTGATAGGTGCAACACGCAACACTGCTCCCGTGCGCTCGCATGCCATTTGCCAAGGTACAATATTGGAGTGGTGCTCCATTGTGGAAACAACGATTTCATCGCCTTCGTGGCATATTTGGTCAGCCAAAGTGCGAGCCACAAGGTTGATACTCTCGGTTGTACCACGAGTGAATAAGATTTCGTCTTTCGAGTGAGCACCAATGAAGTCAGCCACGCGTTGGCGAGCAGCCTCATGTGCTTCTGTGGCTACACCACTAAGATAGTGCACCCCACGATGAATATTTGAGTTCTCAAGCGTATATGAACGCATGATGCGGTCCAACACGCATTGAGGTTTTTGTGTTGTTGCGCCATTGTCGAAATATACCAATGGCTTGCCGTGCACTTCGCGTGCAAGTATTGGGAACTCTTTTCTTATACTTTCAATGTCAAGCATATATATTATTTTTCAACTTCTTCTACCTTGTTTTCGTCAGATTTCTTTTTATATTTTTCATAAATCAAGGCATAGAACACAGCACCTATCACAATCCAAACGAGTAAAATAACGCGACTTTGAATTGATAGATAACCAGGCATGCCAGGAATAATCAATAGAGACAAGAAGAACAAAGAGATAATGCAACCAATGAAGCCAATCCAAGCCTGAGTTTTGTGGTTGTGGCGGATAGCCCAAATAGCAGCCGATGCAGTAGTGTAGGCGAATACGATTGCTGCACCAACCGATGTCATATCAACAATCCAGTTCAACACCTCACGGCCAAACCATGGGGCAAATAAACTGAGCACCATTACGAACAAAATAGCATTGCGAGGTGTGCCGTGTTTAACACCTAATTTGCCGAATGTTGAAGGCAAAGCACCATCTTGAGCCATAGCATACATGAGGCGTGATGTAGAGATATAGAATGCGTTCATACCCGAAACTACGGCGCAGAACATGGCAATACCCAAAAGTGTAAGACCGATGATGCCTAATTTCATTTTAACCACATAGCCAGTAGCCCAAATTTGGTTGTTGCTTTTCAAATATACGAGCATCTCTTCCCACGACATACCATCTTGGAATCCTAAAGCAGTAACGGTGTTCACGGCGATATATAACAATGCGGCAATAGAGATAGCCAATACCATTATGCGAGTTGATTTTTTGTGGTTAAAGTTGTATTCTTCAGCCGATTGAGGGATACAGTCGAACCCGATGAATGCCCATGGAGCCATAGCAACAATAGCAAATACGCCTTTCCACCAGTTTTGACCTTGAGGCAATCCAGGTGCAAGGTTGCTCCAATCAGGGCCTTGAGTTAGTATCAAGAACGTAACCATAAATATACCAGCCACCAAAGTCAATGCGATAGTAGTCTGTGTCCAAGCGGCTTGTTTGATGCCCCAAATATTTACTATAGCCATCAATATGATAAACAATGAAGCCACAATTACTTCGCCAGCATATACATCCCAACCAGCAACTTGGTACAGGTGACCAACTTGAATGATACCAGGGAATAAATAGCGGCTAATCATACCCAAAGCAGTAGCATTGAGAGGTATCAAACTCCAGTAGGCCAATATCATACCCCATCCGCAGATGAAGGCATTGGTTTTACCCATTGTCTTTTTTGTATAGATAAATTCGCCACCACTGAGTGGGAATTTGCGTATTAAATATCCATAACTTAAAGCAATAACTAAGATGAGTGAAGCGCCGATAGCCATACCTAAGGCAGTGCCAAGTGGACCAGCTTTTGGCAAAAATGCGTTACCTGGGAGCACAAAGCATCCCCAGCCAATAATAGCACCTAGTGCAAGTCCCCATACGTCAATCGGACGCATTGCACGTTTCAATTGACCTTGTTTTTCTTTTTGTTTCATAAGAATTTAGGTTTTTAGTGTTTTTTATTTTCTGCATCCCGCGCATTGCATCTCTTCGCCGTGGAGGCGTTTTTCTATTAAGAGATGAAGTCTGTCGCTCAATGCTGGAAGTTCTATGTTTTCTAACACCTCTGCCGAGAATGCTTGTAGGAGTAATAGACGAGCCTCTTTAAGTCCAATGCCGCGTTGTTGCATGTAGAAGAGTGCGTTTTGGTCGAGCATACCAGTTGTAGCACCATGACCGCATTTCACGTCGTCGGCATAGATTTCGAGTTGAGGACGACCCAATGCGCGTGCTTTTTCCGACAAACAGATGTTGCGATTGGTTTGATGTGACACTGTTTTTTGTGCCCCTGGATCCACCACTATACGACCGCTAAATCCACCTTCTGCTTCGTCGTCAAGGATGTATTTGTACAACTCTTCGCTTCGACAGTTGCCTTTGTGGTGGCGGATGATGGTGTAGTTGTCGCAACGTTGTTGCTTGTCGATGAGCAACATACCGCCCAACCAAGTCTCTGCGCCTTCGCCATTGAGGTCTATCTCAATATGATTGCGTGTTGCGCCATTCATCAATCCAAATGTGCTGAATCTCACAACACTATCTTTTTCTTGTGCTATAGCATAACGACGAAGATTAGCCATTTTTTCGTGTGTGCTCTCCATTGAACAATAGTTTAATTTCGCACCTTCGCCTACGTAGATTTCAGCAATACGCGATGCGAAATATTCCGAGTTGTCCATTGCATGGTCGCAGTCTATTACTTGTAGTGAAGCATTAGCTTCCAAGATGATAAGGCTACGATTTACGCCCATCAACGCCTGCCCTGCACGCATCATATTCACGATTTGAAGTGGCATTTGGCACTCTACGCCTTGTGGTATATAAACAAAGAGTCCGTCTTGCACCAACATTGAGTTGAGCATGACGAACGCATCTTTTTTGTCGTTAAGTATTGTGTTGTAGTATTTTGTAATCAAATCGTTGTGCGCCACAGTTGCATGTTTCATTGAACATACAAATGCGCCATTGCCCAATTCAATCTCTTCTCCGCCTACCCACACATCATTTATAATAGGAGCAACTACGGCTTTAATGCCTGGCACTGCACAACGGAACATATCTTCTGCCTTAAGTCCGAATGTCAAGCGGTTGATATTCACACCCCAATCGGTTTTTAAGGCATCGAAAAGCGGACAATATAAATACTCCTCAGTTCTGCGTGTTGGAAAATCTGCCGACTCCAACATGCGTGCTGCCTCATCGCGCTCAGCATTGAACACCGATGCCGACTTAGCCACAATCTGTCCGCCTACCTCTTTATATAAATCTATAAATTGTTTAATCATATTGTACATTATTTATTGTGCATTGCTTTAATCCAATCGTAACCTTTCTCTTCGAGTTCCATTACCAACTCTTTAGGACCCGACATCACGATTCTACCATCTACCAATACATCTACGATGTCTGGCACGATATAGTCCAAAAGTCGTTGATAGTGAGTGATTACGATAGAGGCATTCTCTGGTGTTTTTAGCATATTCACACCATTTGCCACAATGCGCAATGCATCGATATCCAAACCTGAGTCGGTTTCGTCAAGAATCGACAAACGTGGCTCAAGCATAGCCATTTGGAATATCTCGTTACGTTTTTTCTCGCCGCCCGAAAAACCTTCGTTCACAGCACGGTTGGCCAATTTACTGTCTAATTCCACCAACTGACGTTTTTCGCGCATCAATTTCAAGAAGTCGCCTGACGACAATGCTTCTAAACCACGATGTTTGCGTTGTTCGTTCACCGCAGCACGTATAAAGTTCACCATGCTTACGCCTGGTATCTCCACAGGGTATTGGAAACTCATAAATAAACCTTCGCGAGCGCGCACTTCTGGTGCCATTGCCAAAAGGTCTTTACCGTTGAATGTCACCGAACCGCTTGTTACTGTGTATGCTGGGTGACCCGACAACACATTGCTCAACGTACTTTTACCTGCGCCATTAGGACCCATAATGGCATGCACCTCTCCAGGTTTCACTGTCAAGTTCAACCCTTTCAATATCTCTTTGCCTGCAATCGAGGCATGTAAATCTTTTATTTCTAACATATTTTATATAGATTTTTAGTAGCGAGTAGCAAGACTACAACTTCGCTTGTTTTATTATTTTTGTAGATTATATTTTTTGTTTTCTGTTTTTTTAACCGAATGGTTAATTGTGCATTGTGCATTTTTCGCCAAGGCTCAAGACCATTGGTTGTGCATTATTCTATACCCGACATAAACCAAAAACCACACCACAAACACCACATTTGCCACTTTGCTCTGATTTGTACTGAAATACAAACTCAAACACATCACCGCAAACAGTCCTGGTATAGCTATCAATTGTGCAAATTCAGAGCCAAATACCACAACCCATATCATCGATAACCAAACCCCCCAATTGATAAACGCAAAGTTCAATCTTGTGTTTAGTTTATAGTTGCTTGGGCTAAAGAAGTGATTTACAAATGTGAATAGTACTAATCCGCCTGTGAAAGAACCAATTATTATGTCTCCTTTAGTTAGAGTAGTGTCATGCCAAAACGAAACGTTGATGAATTTGTCGAGATAATTTGTCAGAATTTCAAGCGAATCAAACAACCAAAATAGGCTACCAACGATTATAATTAGTGTTGCTATACCTAGTAGGATACTCAAAAACACACGTCGTGTAATCACCCTAAAAATTATCATTCCCAACACAAACAACACCGACAACCATATATATGTAGGTTCAAATAAGGCAGCAACACCTAATAGTAATGTGATATTAAATGATGCAGTTACCTGTGTTTCAAAGTTATACATCTGTATCAATTCTTTCAATGCCAAGATAAAAAACACAGCTGCTATATAACTTTCGTCGAATGGTTGAATATAGCCAATGCATCCTGCCATTACTAATCCAATAGTTAGTGGCATTGACGACCTTACGGGTATGATTTGCAGTTGATTGCATAAGAACATCATCCACACCATTATCCCCATCATTGCCACAAACCCCAATATCTGTGACCACATCATCGGCAACGACCACACCACGAAATGCTTCATAAATAACATTTGCACAGAACTGTTATCTAATTGAGCATTATGCATTATGAGTTGTGCATTGAACAACAAAGCCCCCACAACCACACTAATAGCAATATTTGCCACACTTGGTTGTGTAAAAAACTTTGTGATATTTATTCGTGCCGTTCTCATTTTCTAAATTTTGTTGATATGCGGGACACTCAAGCCCGCATATCATATTTTATCAAATGCAAAATGCCTGAACGAAAAACGCCGAATGGCATAATTGTGCATTTTGCATTGTGAATTGTGCATTATTTCAATCCGCGTCCAATAAGCATTGCTTCTGGGTTAGGCTCTGCACCACGGAATGTGCGATACAATTCCATTGGGTCTTCTGTGCCACCTTTTTCGAGCAATGTACGGAATTTTTGTGCTGTCTCTTGGTCGAAGATGCCTTTTTCTTTGAACAATGCGTATGCATCTTTGTCCAATACCTCTGCCCACAAGTAGCTATAGTAACCAGCGCTGTAGCCGCCTGCCCAGATGTGGTTGAAGTATGTTGTACGGTAACGTGGAGCGATTTCTGGAATCAAACCGATTTTGTCCATCATCTCTTTTTCAAATGCGATAGGGTCTGTGATGCCTTCTACCGATTTGAGGTCGTGCCAGTTCATATCGAGGATAGCTGCAGCTGTCAACTCTGTTGTCATAAATCCTTGATTGAATGTAGCCGATGCATTGATTTTTTCGATGATTTCGTTAGGAATCAATTCGCCTGTTTGATAGTGTTTTGCATACATTGCAAGCACTTCTGGTTCGAATGCCCAGTTTTCCATGATTTGTGATGGCAACTCTACGAAGTCGCGTGATACGTTTGTACCGCTCACTGACACATAGTTAGCTTTTGCCAACAAGCCGTGCAAGCCGTGACCGAATTCGTGGAACATTGTTTCTGCTTCA
>JAZQRP010000185.1:0-4777 GCA_045629685.1 Candidatus Aphodosoma sp.
ATACCATACTTGGTGTGAATGTAATTGATGGAATAACCATCTTTAAGCATATGCATATATTTTAGCAATGCTGAATGATCGTGTTTTTTACGCATAAATAAACCCCAAAAGTTTTTTGTCTAACTTTTGGGGTTCACTTCAATGTTTGGAGGCTTTTTTCTTTATCACGACTACCGAGGACTTCAATGAGTAAATAGTCGCACGTAGCACAGGCGAAGTTTGTGCCGTGCGGGGTACGTTTGCCGTAGGCAACATTGAAGTCCTCAATGGGAGTTGCCCCAGTTTTAAAAAGAGAGCTTCGGCTCTCTTTTTTATTACTCCTTCCGAAGCAATTACAAAGCAATGGTCACGCGAAGTGCTGCAAAGTAGCACCGCGTGGGTTGCGATTGTCAAAGACAAAAACAATGGACTCAATGAGATGGCCCCGAAGGGGACAACTATTTTACTACAAGAGTTGCCTATATAGAACATAGGAACAATAGTCGCACGTAGCACAGGCGAACTTTGTGCCGTGCGGGATACGTTTGCCGTAGGCAACATTGAAGTCCTCAATGGGAGTTGCCCAAAAGGGCAAACAGTTTTAAAAAGAGAGCTTCGGCTCTCTTTTTCATATTCCCACCGACAAGGCGAGTAGCAAAAGGTCGCACGAAGCGTGGTTGCTCTATACGAAACACAGCAACACTTTGTTTTCACGAACCCACTACCACTCGGCAAAGCAATTAAACTTTCTTTGCGCTCGCTTAATCGTGGTTTTCAAATGTAAGCGTTAGCACAGTTCAGAGAGTAAAAAAAGAGTTTGATTTATAGTCGTTATGTCAATTTTTATTCATATATTTGTAAAGTAACAAAATCACAAGACTATGAAAGGAAAGATGATTTTAGCAATTATCACTGCAATATTAGCACTTGCCTTAACCATTTGGTGCTTTATAGATGGTACATATTATATTGGCATATTCGCTCTTTGCATCTGCATAGCACAAGTTTGCAACTACTTTTTGATTAAAAGGAAGAGATATTGATATAATACCAAAACTCAACACTATCGCACTTGTCTTGAACATCATTGCCTTTTCTTATGCCATATAGGAATAGTAAGAGCTATCAGAAAGAAAGCAAAAGAAGTATGACACCAGTTCTTGACACCAGTTACTTATTCAAAAGGTAAAAAACAGAGTTAAAGTATTGATAATAAAGTTAAAATATTTAATAATAAATTAACATAACTAGTCGAGTGGGAGTGATAAAGAAAAAGCCTTCAAACAATGTTTGGAGGCTTTTTTCTTTATCACGACTACCGAGGACTTCAATGAGTAAATAGTCGCACGTAGCACAGGCGAAGTTTGTGCCGTGCGGGATACGTTTGCCGTAGGCAACATTGAAGTCCTCAATGGGAGTTGCCCAAAAGGGCAAACATATATAAAGAGAGCTTCGGCTCTCTTTTTCTTATTCCCACCGACAAGGCGAGTAGCAAAAGGTCGCACGAAGCGTGGTTACTCTGTACGAAACACAGCAAAATTTTGTTTCACGAACCCACTACCACTCGGCAAAGTAAATACATTTCCTTTGCACTCGCTTAATCGTGGCTTTCAAGCGTTAGCGTTAGCACAGTACAAAGAATTAAAAGAGAGTTCATTAACAAACAATCATGATTTTTTTGTACATTTGCAAAAAAATCAAAGAATATTTTGAATATATGAAAGACAATCAATTCCCACAAAAAATACGAAATTACTTTTTAGATTTCACAAAAGCATTTGCCATTATTTTAGTTGTATTTGGACACTGCATCCAATGTGGTTCTGGAGAATATTATTTAAAAGAGGAGCTATTTTTCGAGAACATTATATTTAAAATCATTTATAGTTTCCACATGCCGTTGTTCATGTTGATCAGCGGATATCTATTTGCTTTTGGAACACATAAAGGAGCTAAAAAGATTATAATCAATAAAGCCAAAAGTTTAATCATTCCTGTTTTCACCTGGTGCATAATTCCTGTTATTATATTTTATATTAAAAACGATGTCTCTATAATTTCCACTATAAAATATTATATCATTCATAGCATCCACTCCCTTTGGTTTCTTTGGGCTGTATTCTGGTGTTCCCTAACTGTTATTGCAACCAACAAAATATTCAAGGATAAAATCATTGTCTACGTACTGTTATTTGCAGTTTCATTTCTCATTCCAGACATGCTCAATACCGCCATGTACAAATTCATGTTTCCCTATTTCGTAATAGGATACATGTATAAAAAATACGAATTGCAGGCAAAATTCAAGACCATTTACAATAGTAATTATTTTGTATGCACAATAGGTATAATTTTCGTACTTCTTGTCTGTTTCTTTGAACGTGAATCATACATATATGTATCCAAACACTCAATATTAGGCAAAGATATCGTAAGCCAGTTGAGTATCAATCTATACAGATATGCAATAGGTCTTATAGGAAGTATTTTCACACTATCACTCTTAATCAAGATTTACAACTTTTGCGACAAAAAGAAATTATTTAACGAAAACAATATCATACTGACAATAGGAAAAAATACAATGGGCATATATATAATATCCGATATCATCAACAAATTCGTTTTGAATAATATTACAAATTCCATCGCGCGCCCAAACTATTTCATTATCGGGATAGAAAGTGTATTAGTGATACTTGTGTCAATGCTATTCATCAAGCTCATCCAACGAAACAGAATATCAAACAAATTCCTTTTGGGTGCTAAAGGATAAGTATTTCGGCACCAGTTTTTGACACCAGTTTGGTAAATAAAGGACAAAAATCTGTGTTAAAGTATTGATAATAAAGCAAAAAATCAAGCCGTATTTTAACATATCAAATCGAGTGGGAGTGGTAAAGAAAAAACAAAGTAAGGCATTTGCATTAATACTGAACATTATCGTAGCAGCCATAGGCATTGCTTTATTATCTATAGGTATCAAACAAAAAGATTGGCTAATTGGCATTATGGGAGCCATAGCACTTGCGACACAGTCGATACTGATACGCGAAATAGCAAAACCCACCCAGAATGACAAGTAGACAGGTCCAAACAAATAGGGCAAGTAACAAAATCAGCAGCCTGGTTGCAACCGGGATGCTGATTTTTCAATATTAATAGATGTATTACAAATCGTCCAATACCTTCTGCTGAAGAAGCTCTGTATTGCTTTTATCCCAATATTGTAATCTGGACATTCCGTTTGATAGCACTGTGCTACCCTTAACTATATCCAGTTTAATAATTCCATTCTCCATTTCCCAAATTGCATAATAATTGCATTTGCCCAAATAAAGCAACGTCATTCTGCTTCCGTCATTGCTTGGCGAATATTGACTGTCAAATTTCTCGACACATTCAGTACACTTGTCGTATTTTTTGGTAAGCATCTCTTTTAACGAAGAGTAGTTCCTGTACAACTTCTTCCAATTATTCTGTGCTTCAAACGAAACCGTCACATGATTGACGATATCATAACTCTGCAGAGTCTCAACACGGATATTGCAGTTTCTGAAACCGGCAAAGTCACCATGCAGCAATGCTATACCGTTCTCCTCCCCCACAAACGTCAACCCAGTCTCTTCCATGCAAGCAACAAACTCAGCAAGAGTTCCATCGATAGGCACACCTTTAAAAGCCAAATGGTTCTGCGCGTGAATCATCGCAAAAGAGAATAGAACATATAAAAGAACTGCAAATTTCTTCATATCAAAACATTATTAGCATTACATAAAGTCCATCAGAGAACCACGCAAATCTACTTATTAATATTGAGATATCCAAATCGTTGTACTATTTCAAGAGTCAAATACCTGCAAACATTGTCGTATTATCCTAAAAAAGTATTACCTTTACCATACTTTAAGAAAACCAATGGACCGTTATTCACTCATAGAAACAAAGTTGCCACGTGAGTTCCTGCTGTTGCAGGGGCGCGGTTGCCGTTGGGGCAAATGCACCTTCTGCGACTACCACAGCGACGCAAGCCCTACCCCTTTTGCCACGAATAAGGCCGTTCTCGACCGCGTTACAGGCAAATACAAGAGGCTTGACATCATCAACTCAGGCTCGGCCATGGAGCTTGACGAAGAGACAATCAACCACATAAAAAAGATTGTCGCAGAGAAAGGCATCGAGGAGCTATGGTTCGAGGCGCATTATATGTACCGCAACAAGCTCGACGCTTTCGCCAAGCTGTTTGCTCCTGCAACGGTAAAGTTCCGTTGCGGAATAGAGAGTTTCGATGCACAACTACGCAAAAGCTGGAATAAAGGTTT
Organism: Candidatus Aphodosoma sp.; assembly: GCA_045629685.1. Classification (GTDB taxonomy): domain Bacteria; phylum Bacteroidota; class Bacteroidia; order Bacteroidales; family Paludibacteraceae; genus Aphodosoma. Next base: position 4,302 of record JAZQRP010000185.1, read on the forward strand.
ACCAGACAATGTAACAGCCACCGACGTTGCGGAACATTTCAAGGGAGTATGCTTGCTCTGTTGCACACAAGGCGACAGCAAGGAGAGGATTTTGAACGACATAGCCACCGCCAAACAGCATTTTGAATATTTCAGTGTAAACCTCTTCTGCAACAACAGCACACCCGTGAAACGTGACGAAGAACTTGTAAGATGGTTTGTAAAAGAGGTGTATCCACAAATAAAGGATGACGATAGAATAGAAATTCTTATCGACAACACCGACCTGGGAGTTGGAGAAATATAAGAAAAGAATCAAAGAAAAGTCGTAAAGAAAAGAGATTATCCCATGAAGTATTCTAAAGTCATATTCCTGCTATTAGTGATGCTGCTTGCGTTTCCAAGCAGTTGCATGGCTTCCCCCTGCAACGACATAAAGCAACGGGAATACGCCATCGGTGAATAAGTCGGAGGCCAAGCGGTCTTAGGAAGACAAT
>JAZQRP010000186.1:0-4509 GCA_045629685.1 Candidatus Aphodosoma sp.
ACTCGCTACTAAATATCTATCTAAATGGAAACAGTTTTAATTAAAGCACTTCAATTAGTATTATCACTCTCAATCCTCGTATTCGTTCACGAACTTGGTCACTTCGGTTTTGCACGTCTATTCAAAGTTCGCGTCAACAAATTCTACCTATTCTTCAATCCTAATTTCTCTATATTTAGAGCAAAAAAAATCAACGGCAAATGGCAATTCCGTTTCTTTGCCAAGAACTTACCTGATCACGTTCGCCAATCGGTTGACGAATTTGGCGTTCCTCGCACCGACAAAAAAGGTCATCCTATTATGGAACCTGCACCGCTTAGCGAACTCGACGACAACGACTGGCGCAAACATCCCGAAACTACCGAATGGGGTATCGGATGGGTGCCTCTCGGAGGTTATTGTGCAATCGATGGTATGGCTGACGAAACTACCGATGCCTCTATGCTCGCTGCCGAAGTAAAACCTTGGGAATTCCGCTCTAAACCAGCATGGCAACGCATGTTTATCATCGCTGGTGGCGTACTTATGAACTTCATCACTGCCGCTATTATCTATGCCATGATGCTCTACACTTGGGGTGAAGAATACGTCCCTGCCGAAAACGCATATCTCGGCTACGACTATTGCCAAACTGCACTAAATAACGGTTTCCAAAATGGCGACCGCATACTTACTATCGAAGGCGAACCTATCGAAAACGAAAAAGATTTCATCAACAAAATAGTTATCGAAGGTAAATGCAATGTTACTGTACTCAGAAAAGATGAAAAAGTAAATATTATCCTCCCTAATGACTTTGGAGAACAAGTATTAGAGGCAAACGAAAAAGGGCTACTTCAACTACGTTTCCCTTTTGTCATAGGTCAAATTGCAGCCGACACACCAGCACAAACAGCAGGTTTACAAGTCAATGATAGTATCATTGGTATTAACGACAAACATCTCGTTGCATACTCCGATATAGTCAAAGAGCTCGACTCCCTCAAAGGTCAAACTATTAATATCAACTTCGTTCGCAACGATTCAACTATCAATCTGCCACTAACACTCACTGCAGATGGAAAAATGGGTGTACAAATAAAGAATCCAAACGAATACTTTACTACCAAAAAAATCAAATATGGTTTCTTCCAATCATTCCCTGCTGGTATAGCTAAAGGCTGGGAAGGTTTAGTAAATTATATAAAACAATTCCGTCTCGTATTCACTAAAGCTGGCGCACAATCAGTTGGTGGATTTGTATCTATCGGTAGCATATTCCCAGGCACATGGAGCTGGGAACTCTTTTGGAATCTCACCGCATTCATATCTATTGCACTTGCATTTATGAATTTCTTACCTATACCTGTGCTTGACGGAGGCTATTTCCTCATGCTCATCTATGAAATGATAACAGGACGCAAACCAAGCGACCGTTTCATGGAAATTGCATCTAACATAGGTATGTTCCTCCTTCTTGCCCTCCTCATCTTTGCCAACGGCAACGACATCATAAAACTCATAATGGGAAAATTCTAATCAATTCACAATGTACAATGCACAATTCACAATTACTATTCAGTACTTAATCGTGATTGTGCATTTTGCATTTTGCACTGAAAATATGGTCTATCTACAAGTTGAAAATCTAACCAAATCATTCGGCGACCGCCTTCTATTCGAAAATATAAGTTTTGGTATCGACCAAGGCCAACGTGTTGCACTTATTGCCCAAAACGGCACTGGCAAAACCACCCTTCTCAACCTACTCACTGGTCGCGAATCTCAAGATAGTGGCACCATAACCTATCGTCGCGATATCCGCGTTGGGTGCCTCACTCAAGACCCCGACTTCCAACCTGGCATGACCGTAAGTCAAGCCTGCTTTGCCTCTGACAACGACGTAGTTAAAGCAATTGCACACTACGAAAATCTAATCGAAACTCACGCCGATGATCCTACATATAGCAACGATATCCAACTTGCTATGGCTGATATGGATCGTCTCAATGCGTGGGACTACGAAGTGCGCATCAAGCAAATTCTTGGCAAACTCAATATCCACAATCTCGAGCAACCTGTCGAACAACTATCTGGTGGCCAACAAAAACGCTTAGCTCTTGCCAACGTACTCATCACCGAGCCCGACCTCATCCTTCTCGATGAGCCTACCAACCACCTCGACCTCGAAATGGTCGAATGGCTCGAAGATTTCCTCAACCACTCTAAGATGACCATCCTTATGGTCACTCACGACCGTTACTTCCTCGACAACGTCTGCACCGATATTCTCGAAATAGACCAACACCAACTATTCCACTATAAAGGCAACTATAGCTACTACCTCGAAAAACGCGAGGCTCGTATTGCCAACTTCAATGCCGAGACTGCACGTGCACAAAATCTATATCGCACCGAACTCGACTGGATGCGTCGTCAACCGCAAGCACGTGGTCACAAATCACGCTCTCGCATCGATGCTTTCTACGAAATCGAACAACGTGCCAAACAACGTATCGCCGAAAAACAGGTCTCTCTCGGTGTAAAATCTGCATATCTCGGCTCAAAGATATTCGAGGCTCAATATATCAGCAAAGCCTTTGGCGACTACAAAATACTTGACAACTTCTACTATAACTTCTCACGCTATGAAAAACTTGGCATCGTAGGCAAGAATGGTACAGGTAAATCCACATTCCTCAAAATGCTCCTCGGTGAAGTTGCTCCCGATAGCGGCCGCTTCGACATTGGCGAAACCGTTAAATTTGCTTACTATAGCCAATCGGGCATCCAATTCAACGACGGCATGAAAGTTATCGATGCCGTGCGCCAAATAGCAGAGGAAGTAGACCTCGGCGGTGGTCGCAAAATGTCAGCCACTCAATTCCTCAATCACTTCCTATTCCCACCCGAAAAACAGCACGATTACATTGCCAAACTCTCAGGTGGCGAACGTCGCCGACTATACCTATGCACCGTTTTGATGCGTAGCCCAAACTTCCTTATCCTCGACGAGCCTACTAACGACCTCGATATTGCTACTCTCAATGTCTTAGAAGACTACCTCATCAACTTCAAAGGTTGCGTTATTGTAGTCAGCCACGACCGTTTCTTTATGGACAAAGTAGTCGACCACTTGCTCGTATTCCAAGGCGACTGCAAAATCAAAGACTTCCCAGGCAACTACACCGACTATCGCCAATGGAAGGAACTAAAAGACGAGGAAGAACGCGAGCAAAAAAGTCAACAGCCAACAGTCAACAGTCAACAGCCGTCCGAAAAGTCTGACAGGTCCGACAAGTCCGACTCATCATCAAACAAAAAACGCAAACTCTCTTTCAACGAAAAACGCGAGTACGAACAACTTACCAAAGATATAGAATCACTCGAAAAAGAGAAATCCGAATTAGAATCAGCTCTTGCATCAGGCTCTCTATCCAACGATGATTTAATCCAAAAATCACAACGATTCCAAGAAGTAACTGACCTTCTCGACGAAAAAGAACTTCGCTGGCTCGAACTTGACGAACTAAACTAAAATAAAATAACTTATCACAACAAATTCATCAAAAAAACAACATAAATATCCACTAAAAAACTTTATAAAAATTAAAATACGCTTAACATTATAAAATACCCTATCACTCATACCCTATCAAAAACCTAATTATCAAACATATACAAAAAAAATAAAATATCTCTTAAAAATATTGCCTATTCCAAAAAAAAAATGTAACTTTGCACTCGATTTTGAGGATATTTTCATCTAAAATCTAAGGAGAATGATTCAGTAGCTCAGCTGGTAGAGCACAACACTTTTAATGTTGGGGTCCTGGGTTCGAGCCCCAGCTGGATCACAAAGATCGTAAAAATCTGTTTTCATAAGCATTATTGATTCAGTAGCTCAGCTGGTAGAGCACAACACTTTTAATGTTGGGGTCCTGGGTTCGAGCCCCAGCTGGATCACGGAAAGAGTTTCAGTCGGGAGATTGGAACTCTTTTTTTATGCAAAAAAAGAAAAAGAAATAGTTTTTATAAAAAAAAAGTATTTTTTCCTTTGTCAATTAAAAAAATGTTGTAACTTTGCAAATAGATTATGTTTGATTTGTTGTATCTATATGGTAAAACGCAATATAGACGTATTTTGCTATAAATATGCAGTAAATCAATATCATTTACTTAATAATTATTTTTAATTTTGCATTTAGATTCTATTTTTTAATTTATGGCTGACGACAAGAAGATAATTTTTTCGATGGTAAACGTAAGCAAAACGTTTCCACCGCATAAACAAGTATTGAAAAACATTTACCTTTCGTTCTTCTATGGTGCCAAAATCGGTATCATTGGTTTGAATGGTTCGGGTAAATCTACGTTGATGAAGATTATTGCGGGTATCGAAAAATCATACGAAGGAGAGGTTGTTTTCTCACCTGGATATTCGGTAGGATATCTCGAACAAGAGCCTAAATTCGACGAAAATAAGACTGTAAAAGAGGTTGTACAAGAGGGTGTGCAGCCAATTATGGA
>JAZQRP010000187.1:0-5649 GCA_045629685.1 Candidatus Aphodosoma sp.
AATAATCCTCAAATCGCGTAACTCCATACTTTTCTGGTTCACGAACACCCAACAAATTCAAGTTAGGACCATTGATTATCACTATTTTCATAATTCAAAAAAATTTTTGCAAAGTTACAAAAAAAATCCCACATATAAAAAGCTGCCGCATTACATAATGCGGCAGAAATAGAAAGGTGCGTGATAGGGTAATATTGCTTCCTACACGCACCAATCTTTATTACGTAATTAGCAGATTATTTCGCTGTCTTGAAGATGAAACTTACATTGATAGACAACAACTCCTCTGCATCTGTAAAGGAAATAGTGCTGCTAAAGTACTGCTTTTTTTAACACATACAAATTTTACAAACAAAAAAAGTTACAGATTTTTCTCAAATAATTTTGTCAATTCGAATAAATGTAGTACCTTTGCAATAAAATTTCCCAAATATATAACAAAAATGGGAAAAATAAACAATGAAAAATAGCATCTCAAATACTATTAAACAAAAGATTATAAGCAAAGGACGTGCTAAGTTCTGGTTTATCGATGATTTTGTTGCTATAGGTAATAACGAATCCGTTCGTAAAGCACTTCAGCAACTAACCAACGAGCAGATGTTGCTCCGAATTTGTCATGGTGTTTATTATTATCCCAAAATAGATCGAGAACTGGGATTGGGCGTTCTAATGCCGTCTAAAGAGAGCACAGCTCTGGCAATAGCCAAACATGCTGGGCTGAAAATTGTTCCTACGGGAGCATTTGCGCTGAATGCCCTAGGAATAACCACTCAAATGCAAACTGTTGTTGCTTTCTTGACCAATGGTCGCGCTCGCCAAATAGACTTGGGACAGGGAAAATATATCAATTTTTTTCATTCATCATCGCAACGACTGTTTCAATACAAATCCTATCGCATGATACTCATCATCCAAGCCATGACCGAATTAAGCGAAAATGGCATAACCGATGATGTGCGTTCTACGCTGAAAGAACAATTATCATTGGTATCAGAAAAGGATTTTATCCATGACATCAAATTAGCACCTATATGGGCACAAACAATACTCAGAGAACTATGATTTATACCGATTTAACAACAAGTGGGATGCTATCAGTCCTAGATCAAGTTAGTGCCAGAACCAACTCGACTCAACAGACCATTGAAAAAGATTGGTGGGTGACACAAGTGCTTCGCGTACTATTTTCCCTACCTTATGCCGAACACTTGTCGTTTAAAGGCGGAACATCACTTAGCAAGGCATGGAATATCATTGAGCGTTTTTCGGAAGATATAGATATTGCTATCAGTCGGGAGTTTCTTGGTTTTTCAGGCGAACTAAGTCGCACACAAGTGAGTGATAAGTTGCGCCGTGCGGCATGCTCATTTGTACGTGAGAAATTGCAGAACGACCTGAGAGAAGGGCTAATAGCATTAGGTATTGCGCCCGAGAAATTCAACATATACGTGAATATTACGTCAGTAAGTACGACTGATCCAGAGGTTATATACATTGATTACGAATCTGTTCTTCCTAACTCGGAATATATTGCGCATACCGTTAAAGTAGAAGTAGGCGGTCGTAGTATGGCTGAGCCAGTACAGAGCGTATCTATTCAATCACAGATAGATATAATTCTTTCGCAAGCAACAATAGTACAGCCTGCTTTTGATGTAAATGTGGTTATTCCTGAACGAACATTTTTAGAGAAAGTGATGTTGCTACATGAAGAGTTTACCAAACCAATGACTGAGGTGCGCACGGAGCGCATGAGTCGTCATCTATATGATTTGCAACGTATGCTACATACTGATATAGCACAGCGCGCATTGCATGATGAGGCGCTTTATCGGGCTGTGGTAGAACATCGACGAAAGTTTATTAATCTACATGATTTTGATTATGACACACTCTATCCAAAGCATCTTTCGCTGGAGATACCAAATAATGTGGTTGAACTCTGGCGCATGGATTATGAAACGATGCAGCATATCATGATCTATGGGCAGTCGGTCACCTTTGATGAACTGCTCACAGAAATTCGCCTACTTAATCAATGTATTAATGAATTGCCTTATCAGAAGTAATAAAGAAAGGATAGGTGATAAGGGTAGGGGGCCATCAAAAAAACGTGGAAATACACAAAAATTACCAGTAAGAACTTCTGGCAGGTCGCTTTTTATCATTCAAGAATAATGGTTACCTGAATACGGTTTTAATGAAATGAAATAACAAGGGGATGCACCACAAAAGTGCATCCCCGAATTTTATAAATATTTAGTTTGCAAGATTACTTGCGTGCCTTAAATACGAAACTTACATTGATAGTCTCAATCGCAGCCTCGATATTATGGCGAATTTCAGCAACAGCCTCAATATTGTTAATGTCAAGCAAACCGTTCTCTTCTAACTGTTGAATTTGTCCATTAGCAAAAAATGTTTCGAATGATGCTGTTGGCATATAGATGTGCATTTGGGTGTTATCAGCATCTTGGAATGCATAAACAACAACATCCTTGTAAGCAGCTTTCTTTGTGCTCATCTTGATTGTCATCTTGTTACCTTCTACAACGATTGGAGCATCTAAAGCCGTGTGCTGGTCTTCAAGGAAACTGTACTTAATTGTATTTACATCTGGGAACATAATGCTAAAAATAGTAGCATTTAAGAACTTATCCAATACAGATGCCTCCATCTTTGAAAAGTTGATAGTTGTGTTAAAAAACTCAATGTCTTTATCCTCACCCTTAACATTAGAAACATAAATATTGTCGTAATCGTAGCTCTTATTTGCAAGGTCAAGGTTTTCCTTGATACGAATCCAAGACTCACTTACCAATTTGTTTTCATCGCTCGAATAATTAGTAAAAGTCATAACATCGCCAAGTGCTGTTGCTTTTGGAGTATAAATCAGTCTTTCAGAAATATACATAGGTTTATCCCCACCAACCTTATCTGCTGGAACTGCAAGGAACATTAAATCACCCACAACTTTATAATCGGTCTCATCTTTTATAACATATTCAGGATTATCTCCCATAGGAAGAAAACCTGTCAAAGATGTTTTACCATTTACATCGAAGGTTTCAATCATCATATCATTCTGTGCATCCACCTTACTATCATTGCAAACCCACATACCAATAATCTCATCAGCAAGGTCGTTTGCACAATACTGATAAACGTAACGCTCGCCGCTATCTTCAAAAAGCGAGAATGCCTGACCTGGGATGATATCAAAGTGCCCTGTGAGGTTATCATCGTCCTCAAAATTCATAGTGATATTGTTACCTTCGGTAACGACAGTACCCCTTACATTCTCCCAATACTCACCATCCTCAACACCGTATGACACAGCAGTACCATCTGCATTGATAATCAACGCCTCTGCATAGTTTTCGGTGAGGCAAGTCCAAGTACCAACAAGGTCTGCGCTGTGGTCATCATAGATGTGCTCAGGTTGGTTGTCGCAAGCGGTGAAGAGCATTACGACCGCTGCAATCATAAATAATAGTTTTTTCATAAATGTTTATTTTTTAAATTGTTTAGAAATTATTAATTGTTTTAAAATCAGTTCGATATAAAACACTGCAAATCAACCATCCGTGTCATCCGTAGAGCGATACAACAAATTTCCGTGTGTTCCGTGCTTTCCGTGAGAGACAAAAGAACACAAAAAAGGCGTCACTCACCCAGCACACAACATGCCAAGTGGTAACGCCAATATATCACTCTGAGCCGTATTACTACGGCTAACTACTTGATTATAAGAAAATTTATAGGGGGGGGGTAATATTTACAAACAACAACTCCTCTGCATCTGCAAAGAAGATAACGCTATTGCCGTATATCGCAAAAAATCTATTCATTACCCAAGTATCCGATTTGAAAGTGCAAAGTTACAAAAAAATCAGATACAACGTATCACCGAAAGCTATTTTTTTACTGTATAAATTAATTCCATTTGATTTAACCCAAGCTCAATATAACATCCCTCCCCAACAATCCTCCTATAGCTCCTATGACTCCTATAATTAATATCTTCCTGCCCTCTAACCCCACCCTAACTACAACATACTATAAATATACCATAAACATAGGATAAATATACTATAACCCCACCTTCAAATATACAAAAAACTACTCAAACATAAATTTTTCAAATTTCAAATTTCAAATTTCAAATATTATTTGTACCTTTGCAGATTATATATCCAGAAACGAAACATCTAACTAAACCAACAATCAAATATGAAAAATCTATCCTTAATACTATTGTGCATTATGCATTGTGCATTGTGCATTAACCTAAAAGCTCAAACATCTGTAACCCCATTCGATGCTTCCAAAGACCACCTCAATGGAATCACATATTCTTTGCCTAAAACCGAGTTGAACATCGTTATCACGGCTCAATGCACTATCGAGAAACCAGGACCTTTCTACCAATATGCCGAACGCTATCTCGCTACTAAAGATATCATTACCATCAACAACGAGACTTGGCAAATCGACAATATCGAAATCAAATCGAGCGCAATTGCCGACCCTAACCGAACATTCCAAGTTGCAATTGACAACAAAGGCATTGCCAACAACATAACATACGCCCACGACAACATCATCGCCGGAGTGAATGTTTTGTCGGACTGGTTGGACAAATCGGACGAATCGGACAAATCAGACAATTCTCAATTCTCAACTCTCAACTCTCAATTCAATTACTCCGTTCTCAACGAAGACGCCCTCGTTGCCACTTCTATTCCTAAAATGGCAGAAATGGTAGCACGCCAAATCTACCACATCCGCGAGAGTCGTACTGCTCTACTCTCTGCCGACCTTGACCAAATGCCTGACGGCGAAGCTCTCAAAACTATGCTCGCTCAACTCGATAAAGAAGAAGCCGAATTAGTCGCATTCTTCGTTGGAAAATCTACATCTTACACTATAACAAAGACTTACAGCATCTCTCCCGACGACGACCTCAAAGACCATGTAATTGCTCGCATTAGCTCTGCCGAAGGTCTTATCGATGCCAACAACGTCATTGGCGAACCTATCTATCTCAATGTCGAAGGTACTTACATCAACGCCCCTCTCACCGACCCTAAAAAAGAAAAAGCCCTTAAAGGTTTCTACTACAACGTGCCAGGCAAAGCTAAAATCACAGTCGAAAGTCACGACTTCGCCACACAAACAACTCTCCCTATTGCCCAATTCGGCTACACTACATATCTCAATGCCCAATTGACCAACAACAAAACAGCACGCATCACTTTCAACCCTGAACTCGGCACAATCCTTAAAATCGAGAAATAATTTTTTGAATTTAAACATAAGTACATACCTAATTCTATAGGACAACTAATTTATTTTGCCACCCAAAATTCCCTACGGCTAAATTTATTTTTTCAAGTACATACATTCCAAACCAATCAATTACAAGGTTTGTACTTAAATAGATAATTATCCTCACCTAAACCCCAAAAATCCAACTTAAAACTCACTAGCCCTATAAACAAAAATATGTACTTCTGTTAAAAACAGAAAATAATGAAAGAAAAATACGAAAATATAATCATAAAATACGCCCGAGTTCTTTACCTCAAAGGCATTGACCTCGAAATACCTCGTAACAAATTCATTGTCATCACAGGACTCTCT
>JAZQRP010000188.1:0-6011 GCA_045629685.1 Candidatus Aphodosoma sp.
ATCTGGATATTCTCTCCAGAATGCTATGTATTCACGCAAGGCTGGTTTAATAGCTTCAATACGTTCTTCAGAAAGGCCAATCTTTTTTCGACTTTGACTTACGGTTAATAAATCAGCTAAAGCCATTAGCTAAATACTCCATCCTTAACTAATTCTAGTAATTGTTCATCGTCGATGTCAGCTTCTTCATCTTCTAATCGACGCAATTCCGCAAAGTCTTCATCTTTTAGATAAGCCTCTTGATCGCTATCAAACAGTTCAGCTTCTAATGCCTCATCATCAGTTGCGGCATCGGCATCCATTTCAGCTTCTCTTTCTTTTTGAGCTTGGATATCCTTAACTGCTTTCTCGATAAGAGTACCTAGATTGGTTTCTTCCATAATTAAAGTTTTTGTATAATTTTGTAAATCTTGTAAAGTACGATCAACCTTATCCTAAGGTTCATCAACATAATATCTTGGAATAAATCCATCGGCTTCACATAAAGCTACAAGACTGCCAATGCAGTCAACATATTCACCATTCTCAGCTTTATTCTGTGCCGCAGTGAATTTACCAGATTTCATTAACTGGTCATACATCTTAACTGCCTTTTGGGCGCCATCGATGTCACCAATATCTAATAACTAATTTGCTTTCAATGAGGTTTTGCAAACCATCTTTAATGTATCAAAGTGACCGGCAGTTTGAATATCATAAGATTCGGTCATCTCATTATAAAGATTTTCAAGTGTGACCCATTCATCTGGTCGATAATTTTTACCCCATTTTAATCTTAAATAAATTTTGTCTTCATCGGTTAATTGCTAAACCAATTCATCAGATGCAATATCATTTTGCTAATCAAAATAATCTGACTCTCCAGCTGCTACAAAAGGATTTGGTTCCGGTTCTGCGGCAGACATTGCTGCATGATCATAAACAACAGTACTTACATCAGGAATTAAAGATTGTTTTTCCATAATGGTTTTAGTAATTTCCTGAGTATCATAACCTTGGCGAGTCATCGCTTCTTTAGTTTCTTTGTCTTTTAATTCTTGAATAAATTCGGTGTCTTTCCAACGATATATATTATATTGGTTAAGACGCATCTTTGCTAGGTAGCGACCAAAAATAGTCATACCTGTGACTTTACTGCGGTCTCTGCCATAGCTAGCCAACAATTTATTCCACTCATCTGGAATATAAGGTACATCTACCTCTTTAAGTATCGGTAAGTAAGTCTCTGGTTTCCAATTATCAATGTGCATAGTCAAGCACTTTTTACAGAGATGCATTACTCCATCTTCTGGATACTTTTCTAAATTTAATGAGCGATAGAACTAATCTGCGTTCATTGTTCTTTTACATTTTTCACAAAAATGTGATGTTTTTAAAGACGATGCCATTCAGTCTTCCTCCCTTCGCATTCTGATTAAAATGTAATGTTATCGTTTAATGAATCTTGCCCAGAAGCATTCTTTTTCGATTTGGCATTCCGGCATGATTTACAAATAGAATAAAACCCATCTTTACTGGTTTTATTTTTACTGAAATATCGATTATGCGCAAGTTTAATTTGCCCGCATCTACTGCATCTCTTATAGGTTCCTTTTTCTTCTTGAAGGTAATGCCAATTTAAGAAATCATCAATAGCAGCTTCGGCAATTAACTTTGGAATCTTATTTCGCCAAAGACTTGAAATATATTCCACACTATGTTTAATCCCAAACTCTAACTAGATAGCTTCTTGAATATCTATATTTTGCATCCCATCGATTTTATATTCGACGATGCGCATATATAGTGGATAAGGTTCTAAAGCAATATCACATATGCGTTCAAACTCATCAATTACATAATATGTATCAGCTTCAAAGTTACCCCAACTATCTTGTTTAAGTTGACTGTAATTACATAAAATTGCAGAACATACTTTTGGGTCGGCAAGAGTAATTCCTTTTGAATACACATCTCCATCTTCACCAATATATAACTCCCCTTCCAGGGGAATAAAATTTTTGCTCTTTAAACCTTTTGTCATAATAATAGGTCTACGATAAGCATTTTTAATTATATATTGATCTTTTCTTAAATCAATTAAAGTGTGTTTGATAATATATGCATCTCGACCTGTGGCAGTTTTCATACGCTCTTCCCACATATCGATAGCTTCGCGCAACTAGCGTAAAAAAGGTACTTCTTCTAAATCTTTTTTTGTTATACTTACTTTTGGCTAAAAAATTGTTGTCTTATTATTTTCTGAAATTAAATTATATACGCCATCTTCACCATTTTCAAACTGGGAGACGAGACCTTCATAAGAAACTTCTCTCTTATTCACAGTCGCCATACGATTTTCAGTAAGAATTTTCTTTTCTTTTTTCTCTTGCTTCTCCATGCACAAAATTAAATAGTCAGCCAATACGTCAAGATAACTTGGATTTAATTCATCTTCATCCATGCCTTCAATGATATTGGCAACTAATTGATTTCGTTCTTCTGGAGTCTCTAATGAGTAATCTAATTTTAACATAGAAATTCTCAACCTCCAATCTATATAGATATATTATACCAAAAAAATTTGCAAAAGTCAAATTAAAGGGCATAACTCACTTGATTTTTGAAAAAAAATTTGATATAATAGTTACATAAGAATATAAGGAGAAAATATATGAAAGTATTTTTAGTTGGTTTTACTATTTGTTTAATTGTGTTTGCGCTTTTAGCCTGGTGGGTATGCACGCACATTGAATTTGAATCATGTGAAGTTACAAATGTAAAAAATCTAATGATAGTGCAACATTTTAATACGGGACATTTTGCGCAAATTGTAGATATGAGTATGCTTGAGTCTCATGGTCTGGCAAAGTTAGATCAGTATTTTGTTGAGATTCCTTTTGAAGAACATGAAATGATAGAAGCTGGTTTTAAGCGACGATACATAGAAGTAGATGATGCCGAAGGCATTGTCACATATTGGAAAATGGTTCAAGATACTGAATTGATTTTGGTACATAGTCCGCAAGGAGATTATTGGTTATGGGGAAAGGAGAGTGAAGAAGATGGGTAAGATATATACTAGTTACTTTAGTAATTTGCTGAAGTTGAAAGAAAGAGGAATCAAGCCAATTAGTATTGCGCTTCTTCCTCCAAAGTGGTATGCCGGAGAGGAGCTAAGAGATTTGGCTCCAGACGCAACAATCTTTATTGCTTATAAAGAAAATATAGTTTCTGAAGAAAGATTCAAAAAATTTTATGAGCATAAGATTAAAAAGATTGGCAAAGAAAGAATTTTGGCAATGATTGAAGAAAAGGCGAATGGTAGGGATGTTGCATTGATTTGTTTTGAACATCCAGATTGTATGTGCCATCGTCATATCTTAGCAGAGTATTTAGATATAGAGGAGTATAGATAATGGGTTATATTATTGTATTTGCTTTTGGTATTTTAATCGGTAGATATATGCACGAATATTTTGATTAAGCTCGCTGCGCGATCTTAATCTGGGATTATTTTCGTTATCCGAATTGAAAATTGGTTTTGGGGGGAATATGGGTCATATATATATAGTATATAATAAAAAAAAATTTTTTTTCCCGAAAGCCACCCCCCCCTCAAAAAAAATAATTTTTTTTTGTTTTTGAAAATTTTCTAAGGGGTCTAGTGTCCAAGAATTTCCATAATACTGTATAAAAAATATTGCGCACCCCCATAAAGCGCGCACCCTTTACGACCCCGGCTTGCCGGGATTTTATAACAAACAAGCGTTCGACAAAAAACAAATCGAAAGCTGTGCCACGCCCAAGAGCACAACAATTCCCAAAAGTAAGAACTTAATCAGTACGCCTCTATCGATACATTTTTATCGATAAAAAAATACTGATAAAAATAAATAAAATAATGCTTGACAGGCGCACCGATCTATGGTATAATGGACTTGGTGCGCCTGTGTTGTTACTATTTGTAACTATTTAGTAACTGTTATGTAACGACCGATCACTTTAGTGCGCTAAAGTATTAAAGCAAGCAATAACCAATAGTGAGAGAATAATGGACCGCCACAGTCCTCGATGCCTCATGATACGCACGGGACAGTTGTTACTTATTTATCCGCGATAGGTGGACAGCATGTTGTACAATGTACACAAGTGCGCGCATACATCTTTGTGCAATACGCCTATGTATAATAGATTAAATAATTGTTGACAAACAAGCAACCGTGTGATATAATACAGTTACAAAGAAAGAGAAAAATAAATCACTAAAGGAGAAAAGAGTTATGCTGAGTGAATACATCAATCTGTTAACCGATGAAGAGAAGACCGCCTTTGCTAGAGGTGACGCTTACTATGTAAGCCCCTTTAAGGGTAGATTAAAAGGAAAAGAACCTAGAGTAATTGTTGAGACTTACTCCACCGGCGTTGTCTATACTACTACCTCTTACTCTCGTATTTACGCAGCTTGCGCTGATCGGATTGCAAGCAGACAGTGGTAAAAAAATATTTCCGGAAAAATTAAAAAAATGCTTGACAAATCCGGAAACATCCTGTATAATAAGTCATGTAAGGAACACAAGAACAACACAAAACAAAGGAGATAATAATTATGACATTGAAGAACTTCATGCATTACTACAACGATCTGAGTGGCGCAGACAGATACCTGATCTTCTTCGACTATAAAGGTATGATTTACATTCTCAACTGCAAACACATTGCTCCTCGGTGGTTGATAGAGTCCAAGGAAAGCACCCGTAATGGCGGTTGGCAGAAGTGGATGCTCTCCCTCAAGGTAGCTGAAAAAAAGAAGCTGATTGCCAAGGCAGTCCCCGTCATGACTGTTGAAGAGTTTAACTCTCTCCCCTACGCAAACAACAAGGGACGGAGATGTGAATACTGGTTACACAACCTGTTAAACCTGCCTGGTGAATACAAGCCTGATACTGAACGTTTTGACAAGCGTGGAGATATTTGTTTTAATGGGGTTCAGTACCAAGTAAAATTCCAGAACGCAAGTATGACCAACATTAATACCTTGCATAACGCACAGAAAGATGCAAGAGAAAGAAGAAAAGCAGAGAGAAAGAGTGGAAAGTAATTCCACTCTTTTTTCTTTCTTTTGGCGAATGATACACACGGCGCTGTTGATAGATTGTATAATTAGCATTTGCTAACTGAACATGAGAACCCGGGTTCAGACTTCAGTTTGAAATTGATTTCAAATGTAAATTAATTTTAATAATTAATTATTATTATCATTCGATAGTACATGCCATGCCTATGCCCTACCCCTGCCCCTCCTCCCCTATAATGGGAGGGTCTGCGCACACGACCGCCACCCCCCGGTGTTTCGGCAGATTGCACAATAGCAGATTCTTTTTTGCAATTCTTTTTGTGCAACATTCCAACTTGATTTTCCCGATAGCCTATGATAATATATAGATACAAACCAAGAGGGAGAGATACACATGAAGAAGACTAAGAAGATTAAGAATAAGTTCATCCGCCGTATCCTGCGCACCATTGCCAACTGGGACAACTGCCCCAAGGACTGCAAGCGCAATTGGTCTGCAGACCTGTTCAACTATGCAATGTATTTTGCTGTTGGTTACATTGTCCTGCTTGTCTTCTCTTTCTTTGTTCTAAAATTTATGTAAATATTTTTTAGAAACCTATTGACAAACGGGCAAACAGGTGTTATAATTAAGGTACAAAAAAGAAAGGGGAACAACAAAATGCCTACTAAGTACACTTACAGCTACCATCTTCTCAATGATAGAACCGAGAGAGTCGAACGAATCATCAACACCATCGGCATCGGTGAAGAAGTGATTTCTGTTCTGTGGACTGACACCACTAATAGAACTTGCAGAAGGACCCTCACCACCACAGGCGTTATCCTCTGCCAGAATGTGAGAACTGGCATGGTCACTACAATGTTCGCCGCAACTCTGGGTCAGATGCGGAGAATCTACAACAGCAAGTACATTCCCAAAGAAATGTACGAAGTTTTCGATAGAAATTTCAAA
>JAZQRP010000189.1:0-6798 GCA_045629685.1 Candidatus Aphodosoma sp.
GGAGATGTGAGCCAGTATCAATCGCGCGCATTCTATAAATATAAACGAGATATATTCCGTTTTGCGGCAGATATGGAGGGAACGATATGGAAGAATATTAAGTGGAATGCAGGAGTTGGAGTTTTGGGATATATGATTGACGAGTGTGATATAGATATGCTCAATGGAAAGAAAGAGTATGACCCAAATATTCCGCTAGCAGACCAAAAAGCAATGAATGACCAGGTAGAGGGATTGTATGAAAAATATGAGAAGTGGGGATTGATAAATCAGAATGAAGCAAAAGGCGGATGGCATCCATACCTACGAGCAGGTGTGACATACGACAGTCGCGACCAAAGAACATGTCCGACAAAGGGGATATATGCCGACGCATTTTTTACTTATACCGCAGCGTTTAATGCCAAGTATGGTCAGCAAGCAGCTGCAGGATATAATCATTTGCAATTTAACTTCAATTTCCGTCATTATGTGCCTTTGTATCGCGATCGAGTGACATTTGCATATCGTCTTGGAACACAGAATAATATTGCGGGTAAGTCTCCTTTTTATATGAATACATATCTCAATACGTTGTTTATTCAACGTGTTATGTATGAAGGATTAGGAGGAGCGAACTCGTTGCGAGGCATTATGCGTAATCGTATTTTAGCAAATGGTTTTGCCTATGTCAATGTAGAGTTGCGTGCCAAGGTGGCTAAGTTTGATATAGGTAGACAACATTTTTATATAGGTTTGGCACCATTCTTTGATTTAGGATTGATAACACAACCATATGATTTGGATTTTGAGGTTGTGAAAGCTGCATACGCGGTAGATAAAGACCCATTGAAGCGAGATCTTAATGAATATTTTGTTCTTGATGAAGATGGTAATTTGGATAAATCTTTAGTTTATATGCCTCACATGGCAGCAGGTGTGGGATTGAAAGTGGCGATGAATGAGAATTTTGTATTGTCGGTAGATTGGGCAATGTCGCTCAACAAACAAGATAATGCCAAATGGGCAAATTTCTATATAAAGATGGGGTATTTGTTCTAAAAAAGTGCATTTGTTACTAAATAAAGTTATAACGATTATGGTAGGCAAGACATATAAACCTAAGTTTGATACTTGTTTTTTTGAGCGTTATGCGAAGTTGACGCTTGAAACTATACTTGGTACAAAATATTCAGATTTGATAAATAGGGATAGACCAGACTTGCAGACTGATGATGATAGGATTGGAATTGAAGTGACGAGGGCTTTGAAGGAGTCTAAAGTTGAAGCTATAAAGTTGTTGAATGAGATGGCAGTGGCTGAGGTTAGGACTATTTCTGGTTTGACAGAGAAGCGAGGAATGGGATATGCGTATGGATTGGTAGATGTTGATTCTGTTGGTACAGAAGAGTATAGATATTGGCTTGAAGCTTCTCCACTTAGGAGAGTGATTGAGAATAAGGTGAAGAAGGTTGTGAATGGGTTTTATGGCAATTTTAAGGAATTTGGGTTATATATTTTTACTAAAGATGATATGACACCAGAGGATTTATTGGCTGCCATGAAATTAACTATGGAATTACAAGCAGGTGCGAATTATCAGTTTCAAACCCTTTATATATCAGAAGTTCAAAATTTGTATGTATGCGATGTGGCAACACTATCGTATAGGCAATATCCAATTTCGGATGAGTTGTGTAAGAAATTTTTTATAAATTCTCTTTAAAATAAATATTTTTATTAACTTTGTAGTATATTTTAATTAAGTATATTATGAAACGATTATTTTCTTTTTTATTATTGCTATTTGTTGTAGTAGCGAGTTTTGCTATTTCGGTTGGTTCTCCAAATCAACGCATTAAGTTGTTTTTTGACCTTACTATGAAAGATAGTGTGCCTACTTATCAAGTGTTTTTTGATGATAAAGAGGTAATTGCACAAAGTGAATTGGGCTTTTTGCTTGATGGAGATGTAGATTTGAAGCATGGTTTTGCTATTAGCGGTGTTGATATTAATAATTTTTCGTCAACATGGAAACCTGTTTTAGGACAGTATGCAGAGATTAAAGATATTTATAATCAATGTGTTATTAATCTTACTCAAAAATCAACAAGACGTACTATGCGTATTGTTTTTCGTCTTTATAATGAAGGAGTTGCTTTTCGTTATGAATTTGATAAACAAGATAATTTAGGTTATTTTCGTATAGCAGATGAAGCAACTCAATTTGCTATGACAGATGACCACACTGCATGGTGGATACCTGGTGCGTATGACTCTAATGAATTTTTCTATACAGAAAGTAAATTATCTGATATAGATGCACTTAAAGTTGATGGTTCGGGCATTGGTACAAATAAAGTGTTTGATAAAAATGCAGTGCAGTCGCCAATTATGATGAAAACTTCTAAAAAGTTGTATTTGAATATATTTGAAGCAGCATTGGTTGATTATCCTGCAATGCATTTGCTTTATAATAAAAAGAAAAAAACATTTACTGCGGCATTGGCTCCAACACCAATAGAAGAAGTGAAGGCATTTATGCAAACACCTTGTAATACACCATGGCGTACAATTTTTATTACGGATGATGCTCGTGATATTTTGGCATCAAGTATGATATTGAATTTGAATGAACCATGTAAATTAGAAAATACAACTTGGATTAAGCCAGTGAAATATGTAGGTATTTGGTGGCAAATGCATGCTCCTGGACAAGGTTCATGGAATTATGCAGATGTACCAAATATTAAGTTAGCAGATACAGATTGGAGTAAGTTACAACCAAATGGTCGTCATGCAGCAACTACTGAAAACACAATGCGTTATATTGATTTTGCAGCAGAGCATGGATTTGATGCAGTATTGGTTGAAGGATGGAATGTAGGTTGGGAAGATTGGGCAGGACAATGGAAAGAAGAGGTGTTTGATTTTGTTACACCTTATCCTGATTTTAATGTGCAAAAAGTTACAGCTTATGCCAAAGCGAAGGGTGTAGAATTGATTATGCACCATGAGACTTCTGGTTCGGCGACTAACTATGAACGTCGTATAGATGAGGCTTTTGATTTTATGAAAGAGTATGGATATAATTCTGTTAAAACTGGTTATGTAGGTCGCATTATTCCACGAGGAGAATATCACGATGGACAATGGATGGTTAATCACTTCAATCGAGTTATAGAAAAAGCGGCAGATAAGCGAATTATGGTGAATGCACATGAGCAAGTACGTCCTACAGGATTGAATCGTACTTATCCAAACCTTTTGGCATGCGAGGCAGCTCGTGGTAATGAGTTTAATGCTTGGAGTGTGGGTAATCCACCTTCACATGAGATTGATTTGGCATTTACTCGTTTACTTGGAGGTGCAATGGATTATACTCCAGGTATTTTTGAGATAAAGATGGATCATTATCAATCAGGCAATCCTTGTCAAATTCATACAACATTAGCAAAACAATTGGCTCTTTATGTAACAATGTATAGTCCACTACAGATGGCTGCAGATTTGCCAGAAAATTATGAACGTTATATGGATGCATTCCAATTCATTAAAGATGTAGATGTGGATTGGGTAGATACAAAGGTACTTGAGGCAGAGCCAGGTGATTATATTACAATAGCACGTAAAGGTAAAAAGAATGGGCAATGGTTTGTGGGGGCAATAACTGATGAAAATGCACGTAAGGCCATTGTTGATTTCTCGTTTCTTGATGCAAAAGTAAAATATGTTGCTACGGTTTATTCTGATGCAAAAGATGCTGATTGGCAAAAAAATCCAAAAGCATACGAGATTAAAAATTATATTGTAACAAGTAAGACAATAGCAAAACTTCAATTAGCTTCAGGTGGAGGTTGTGCTATATCTTTGCGTAAGGCAACAAAAAATGATTTAAAGAAGAAATATAAGAAATTGTGATTAAAGTCGAAAGTTTTTCGCTTCGCTCAAGATTTTATCGTCTAAAGACTCAAAGACCTTTGGTTCTTGCTTTGCTCGGCAATTAGAGTAAACTCTATTGCTTTCGCTTATCGCAAGAATTGAAAGTCGAAGGTCTTTTTATTTAAATAAAGAAATTATGTTAAAAGGAAAGAAAATTATTTTAGGAATATCGGGTGGTATAGCTGCTTATAAATGTGGTGAATTGGTGCGTCAATTTATACAAGCTGGTGCAGAAGTGCGTTGTGTAACGACGCATAATGCGTTGGAGTTTGTTACTCCAGTGACATTGCAAACATTGTCAAGGAATAAAGTCTATACAGAGGTGTTTGAGCCAGTTGGAGTGTGGAATCCAGAGCATGTGAGTCATGCTGATTGGGCTGATTGTATGATAGTTGCGCCAGCGACAGCAAATATTATCGGTAAATTTGCAAGTGGTATTGCCGATGACGCTTTGTCAACAACATTTTTGGCTTTTGATAAACCAGTGTTTATTGCTCCAGCGATGAATACGAAAATGTATGACCATCCGATAGTTCAACGCAATATGGATATATTGAAAGGTATTGGTGTGGAATTTATCGAACCAACAGAGGGCGAATTGGCTTGTGGAGTGGTAGGTAAAGGTCGTATGGAAGAGCCAGAAAATATTGTAGCGTATTTGGAAAATAGAGTATAGAGTACAGATAACAGATTACAGATAACAGATTACAGAGTATAGGGTATAGAGTTAATAGATTATTATGAAAAAAATATTGATTACTGCGGGTCCGACATACGAAAGGATAGACCCAGTGCGTTTTATAGGAAACTATTCGACTGGTAAAATGGGGTTTGCGTTGGCGGAGGTGTGTGCAGAGGCAGGGTATGAAGTTACGCTTGTGGCAGGACCGGTGCAGATACAGTTGGCAGAGGAGTGGCGCGATAAGATTCATAGAATTGATGTGGAGAGTGCGGGGCAGATGTATGAGCAAGTGATGAAATATTATCCAGAGATGGATGGTGCGATATTGTGTGCAGCAGTGGCAGATTTTACACCAGTTGTGGTTGCCGATAAGAAGATTAAGCGCGAAGGCGATAATATGATTATTGAGCTCAAACCAACGCAAGATATAGCAGCATCAGTGGGAAAAATTAAGCGCGACGACCAATTTCTTGTAGGTTTTGCATTAGAAACAAACGATGAAGAGGCACATGCTTTGGGTAAGATGCGTCGTAAGAATTTCGATTTTATCGTACTTAACTCATTGAATGACAAGAATGCTTGTTTTGGTTACGATACGAATAAGATAATGATTTTGAAGAATACGGGCGAGAAGATGGTGTTTGATTTAAAACCAAAGAAAGAGGTGGCGAGAGATATTGTTAAAGAGTTGAAAAAGACAGAATAACATAAAACATAAATTATCTATACTTAATGGGTAATTAGTGGAATTTTATGTTGAAAAAATAATTTTAATTGATGAAAAGAATATTTCTATTATTAATTTGTGCATTGTGCATTGTGCATTGTGCATTATCGCAGGAGTTGAATTGTAATTTGACGGTTAGTACGCCTCAGATTGAGGGTACGAATAAGCAGGTGTTTGAGACGTTGGAGAATGATTTAGAGACGTTTATGAATTCGTATCGTTGGACGGATTTGGTGTATGCCGAGAATGAGAAGATAGATTGTAATATAATGCTTTTGGTGTCGAGTGTAGAGGATGATAAGTTTACGTGTGAGTTGCAGGTGCAGGCATCGCGTCCGGTGTATGGTTCGTCATATACAACTAATTTGTTGAATGTGCGTGATCAAGAGTTTATCTTTACGTATAAAGAGTTTGACCCGATAGATATAAATAGGAGTACGTTTGAGTCGAATCTTACGGCAGTAATGGCATATTATGCCTATTTGATTATAGGGTTTGACTTGGATTCGTATAGTCGTTTGGGTGGTCAGTCGGCATTTGCAACAGCAGAGCAGATAGTGAATATGTGTCAGTCGCGCAGTGATGATTCAGAGACGAAAGGGTGGCGTATGGAGTTGGGTTCGCAACGCAATCGTTATTCGATTATTAGTAATATAATGGATGATAGATTTAAACCATTGCGCGAGTTTTATTATGAGTATCATCGACTTGCGCTTGATAATATGGCAACAAATGTGGATAATGCGCGAGCTAAGATAGCAGAGCAGATTAGTGTGTTGAGAGATTTGAATCGTCAGAATCCGAGTGCTCCGTTTATTATTACGTTTTTGGATGCCAAGAATGACGAGTTGATAAATATTTTTGCAAAAAGAGGGTTGTCGGATGAGAAGAAGTTGGTGCATGAGGTGTTGACAGCTGTGAATCCGACGATGTCGACTAGATATGATGAGATTTTGAAGTAAGGAATAGGGAACAGGGAACCGAAGGTCTTTGAGCCTTTGGCGAAAAAATAAGGAATAGATTATAGGAAAAAAGAGGCGTAGCTCATTGTGTGGGTTACGCTTCTTTTGTGTTTTGGATTTGGTAATTGTTTGATTTATAAGGTTGTATTGGGGTTTAGGTGTGGAATTTTGTAGACATTATGGGGTTGCAAAGTTTGCAAGTTTATCTAATGTGTTGATTGTTAGTGGAATATGCTATTTTTGTAGTTGCAAAGTTCAGGAAATGATTATTGGTAATGTTAAGATAATCAGCTTATTGGTAACTTTGCAACTTTGCAATCGCAAAGTTGGGTTTGTTGAGCATAAACAATTTTGGTTTTGTGTTAATGTCTTTTCCTAAAATAAGTAGACAGTTTTTTAGTTATTTTACTAAATAAATAGACATATTTTCTAAAAAAATAGACATATTCCTAAAAATATAGTCATTGTCCTAAAAAAGTAGACGTTGGAGGTTGATAACCTTTCCA
>JAZQRP010000190.1:0-16960 GCA_045629685.1 Candidatus Aphodosoma sp.
GAGCCAAGGAGTTGAATCTATCAATTGTCTTCCTAAGACCGCTTGGCCTCCGACTTGCTATCGATCTTAACTTCGAACGCGCTCTTCACTGGGTAATGTGCGGTGCTCAACCAACTGACACAGTTCGCAACATCCTTTCAGGCGAAGGTGTGCTTTTGAAAAAACACCTCCTTGGCGGTGTACAAAAAGGCGCATTCAACGAAGCTGAAGCTGAAAAACGTTTCGAAGCTTGGAAAGCTAACAAAACTAAAGCTGTTGAAGCTATCGTAAAAAAAGAAGCTGACGCTAAAGCTGCTACTTTGAAAGCTCGTCTCGAAGCTGAAAAAGCATCAAACAAAGCTAAAGCTGAAGAAATCGCTAAGAAAAAAGCTGAAGCACTCGCTGCTCAAGAAGCTGAAGCTAAAGCTGCTGCTGAAGAAGCTGCTGCTGAAGCAACAGAAGCACCTGCTGCTGAATAATTATAACAATAATTATCAGTCAAAAAAATTAACCGAAAGAGAGATCGTCTTATTACCTTCTCCTCTTTCGGTTTTTAATTACAAGATGCTTCTAAAAACAAACCCCATAATTTGTCACTCAAACAACAAAATACAATCATAAAAAACATTACATCACTTGGTCTACTTCAATTAGCAAACTACGTGATGCCTATTGTCATTGTACCTATAATAGTCCGAATATTAGGAGTAGAGATTTTTGGCAAAATAACTTACATACAAAACATCATATCATATACAACCATATTTATCAATTTTGGATTCGACTATTCCGCAACAAAACAAATTGCCATAAACAAAAACAATCAACCTAGAATAAATCAAATATTTTGCAATGTAATATCTTTTAAAACTTTACTTCTACTCGCTTCTTACATATTTCTATTTGCATATTGCTTCATATCAAAATCCGAAATTAACTACAAATTACTAATATACACATCTTTAATCAATATTGGCTACACTTTTTTCCCTAATTGGTTCTTTCAAGGTATCGAAAAAATGGAAAAAATAGCAATAACAAATTTTATAATAAAATTCATTGGAACTATATTAATAATTTTCACAATACATAAACAAGAAGACTACCTCCTATACCCCCTCATTTTATCGCTATCCAACATCATTGTCAGTTTTTTTCTACTCATTTACACTACACAAAAATACAACATTAAACTAATCAAAAATATAAGTTTTCAAGACCCCACCATAAAAAACGGTCTACCCATATTTATCAATAACATATTTGGCAATCTATATTCTGTCGGTAGCATAACAATTCTCGGTTTCTTTGCATCTTCCACAGAAATAGGTCTATATTCTGGCATACACAAAATTATTTTCGCCATTGTTATGCTAACTAGCATGCCTATAAGCATGAGCTTATTTCCACACATAAGCCAACAAATCCATTTAAATACAAAAAAAGGCTTTCAAATATACCAAAAATACATCTTTTACGTTATATTATTTGCAGGAGGTATTTCAATCCTATCATTCCTATTTGCTCCTTTTATAGTTAAAATTATGCTAGGAACAGAATTCTTAAATGTAATAAATATATTCAAACTACTATCCATACAACCCCTGCTCATTAGTCTTGCCAGCATGCTAACTACAGTAGGACTTTATAGTTTTAATCTTGAAAAATTTGCTCCTCTAGTAGGAGTATTAGTCTCTCTCTCTGCTACAACAATATACTTAATATTGATACCAAAATTAGGCATGATAGGGGCTGCGTACGGATATATTTTTGCCGAAATAATCGAAATAATAATATCTAGCTTTTTTATTTTACGATATAAAAAAAATAACATATAATAATGTTTTTTCTTGTAATATATACTTCTGTACTATTAATAATATCACATATCGTATCAAAACAAAACATATTTTCACCAGCCACACTCACAAGTGCTTTATGGTTGGTGTGTATTACTTTGTTCTATACCCTAAACCATAATTTATACCCTATAACTCAAAAATTTACACAAAACATTACAATTTGGATAACAACAATATGGATATCTTCATTAAGTATTCAATCATTCAAATTCAATAAAAAGACCAATTTAGACGCTAGCGAATTTATCCGAGACATATTTTTACTCATATCTACAATATGCTTTCCGTTCCTTTTCTTTTGGGTGCAAGATGCATTAGCAGTTGGTGAAACCAACAATTGGGCACAAAACCTACGCCTAGCTGCCATTGGAAAATCCGAACTCGGAGATGACATATATGGAGGATTATCCATCATTATATGGCAAATAACCTATACAGTTGAACTTATTCACTTCAATAAAAAGAAATTTTGGCGCACAATATTACCTGCTATATACATACTAAGTTTCTCTTTCTTTACTATGTCAAAAACAGGTTTTCTAACCTTTTTTTCTGCAACAGTAATAATACTATTCTTAAAAAATAGAATATCAACCACCAAAATCTGTGCCGGCATTTTTGTTTTTATAATAGGCTTACTTATACTACAATCCATCAGAGAAAATACAAACTTTGAAAGTTCATCTTCCCAAACTAGATTCATTTCTCTATATCTATTAAGTCCAATTAGTGCTTTCGAAACACTTACACCTAGTTCATCTGTACATCCTGGTGAAAATGTATTCAGAATCATTTTCGCCATAAAATATAAATTAGGCTTATCTAATATAGAACCCATTGAACCTATCCTTGAATTTGTCAAAGTCCCTATGTACACAAACACCTACACCATAATGTACCCATTCTATAAAGATTTTGGAACATCTGGAGTT
Source organism: Candidatus Aphodosoma sp. (assembly GCA_045629685.1). Lineage (GTDB taxonomy): Bacteria > Bacteroidota > Bacteroidia > Bacteroidales > Paludibacteraceae > Aphodosoma. The sequence goes on from JAZQRP010000190.1 coordinate 2,774, forward strand.
CTTGTTTTCGGACTAATATTAGGAACATTTTGGGGATATCTATTCAAAAAATCAATAGTTGGAAATACATATTGCACTATAATTTTTGCGTATATATCCCACATGATACTAATGCAATTTGCAGGAGATTTCACATTTACAAATCTAACTGGCCTAATAAAATTTATGCTAATAGCAGCTCTATTATTTTTACCAACTAAGAAATTAAATACCAATTTATGAACTCTATTTGCATTGCTACATACAACGGAGAAAAATATATTCAACAACAACTCACATCTATATTGTCTCAAATAAACATAGATGACGAAGTAATCATATCAGACGATAACTCTACAGACCAAACAATACACATCATAAATAGTTTCAAAGACCCACGAATAAAACTTATTAATTCCAAATACCGCAATTTTACATTAAATTTCGAAAATGCGCTAAAACATGCACAAGGGGAATACATATTCCTATCCGACCAAGATGATGTTTGGCTACCAAATAAATACATTGAAACAATTAAAGCCCTAAAAAACAATGATCTTGTTTGCAGCAATGCCTTTATAACGGATGAAAATCTAAACCCTACTCATACATCCTTTTTTGAATACTATAAATCTAATAAAGGAATTATCAGAAACATCATAAAATGCACATATTGCGGAGCTTGTATGGCTTTCAATAAAAAAGTATTATCGGCAGCTCAACCTTTTCCTAATACATCAATTTTTGGACATGACCTTTGGATTGGACTAGTTGCAGAATGCATAGGAAAAGTCAAATTCCTTAACACACCATTAGTTTTATACCGCCGCCACAATTCATCACAAACATCTATTTCTAATAATTTATTAACCCGAAGCAAAAGACCCCTCTTTATAAAAATACAAAGCCGTATTTCTATAATATACCATCTAACCTCATTCTATATTAAATACCATTTATGCAAAATTCGTTAGTATCCATAATCACACCTCTCTACAATGGTGAAGCGTTTGTAGCTCAAACTATAGATAGTGTTCTTGCTCAAACCTATACCAATTGGGAAATGATTATCGTCAATGATGGTTCAAAAGACAACAGCGAAAACATTGTACAACGTTATTGTGATATTGATTCTCGCATCAAACTATTCAACCAACCAAATGCAGGTTCTGCTGCAGCTCGCAATAACGGCATTCATAAAGCTCAAGGTCGTTATATTGCCTTACTTGATGCCGATGATCTTTGGGAACCATTCTTCCTAGAATCTCAATTAGCATTAATGAAAAAACACAAAGCACTACTCGTATATGGTGCACACAAACGCATTGATGCCAACAATAACGAATGCTTAACCCCATTCATACCGCCTAAACATGTAACTTATACAGATTTACTAAAAACATGCTCTATCACATGCCTCACTGGATTATACGATACAAGCAAATATGGCAAAATATATCTTCACGAAGAGTTTCGTTCACTACGAGATGACTACATATATTGGCTCGAAATAATCAAAAAAACAGGAGAAGCTTGGGGTAATCAAAACATAATTGGAGCATATCGCATACTCGGAAATTCTGTTTCACGCAACAAAAAGAAAGTTATAAAACCACAATTCCTTGTATATTACAAAGTTGAAAAACTCGGCCTTATACGAAGTATATACTACCTAGCCAATTGGGCTATAATGGGATTTCTTAAATACCGCAAATAAATAACAACTAATAGCAGTAACGAATAAACAATACTCAAAAACTAAAATCTCGCTACTAGCTACTATTAGTCTAAAATATGAAAAAACAATACGATTATCTCATCGTTGGCGCAGGCTTATATGGAGCTGTTTTCGCCTACCAAGCTACACAAAATGGTAAAAAATGTTTAGTAATTGACCGCCGACCTCACATCGGAGGCAATCTATATTGCGAAAATATTGCAGGCATAAATGTACACCAATATGGCCCCCATATATTCCATACATCTGATATCGAAGTATGGAATTTTGTCAACTCATTTGTTACATTCAACCGATTTACAAATGAACCTCTAGCTAATTATAAAGGAAAACTTTATAATATGCCATTCAATATGAATACTTTTCGTCAGCTTTGGAATATAACAAACCCAAGTGATGCTAAAATAAAAATAGAAGAACAACGAGAAGCTTATGCAAAAATACAACCTAAAAACCTTGAAGAACAAGCTCTAAAACTCGTTGGAAAAGATATATACGAAATACTTATAAAAGGATATACCGAAAAACAATGGGGTAGAAAAACTTCAGAATTACCTTCTTTCATCATCAAACGACTCCCCATAAGATTTACCTATAATAATAATTATTTTAATGACCGATACCAAGGTATTCCAGAAGGAGGTTATAATAAACTTATATTCAAATTACTAAAAGATTGCGAAATTCGCTTAAATGTAGATTATACCTCTGAACGTAACGAACTTGAACAATTAGCTAAAACAATCGTATACACAGGTATGCTGGATGAATATTTCGATTATTGCTATGGTGAACTTGAATATCGTAGTCTTAAATTTGAACATCAACTACTTGACATTGATAATTTTCAAGGCAATGCTGTTGTAAACTACACAGAAAAAGAAGTTCCTTTCACTCGTATTATCGAACACAAACATTTTGAATACGGCACTCAACCTCAAACAATCATAACCCGCGAATATCCTATAGCATGGAATCGCAAGGAAGAAGCATACTACCCAATCAACGATACTCACAACAATGCTCTATACCTTAAATATCGAGCATTAGCATCACAAAAAAATAATTTTATCTTTGGCGGACGCCTCGCAGAATACACATACTATGATATGGACAAAGTTGTCCGTGCCGCACTTGACAAAGCAAAAGAAGTATTATGATAAACGCTTCAATAGTCTTATATCACACTCCAGCAGCCGAAGTACAAAAAATAGTTCGACTCTTGCGTTTGTGCCCTGAAATCAATGAGATATGGCTCATTGACAACTCGGAAATTATGACCGAAGCATTTATGTTTCTTCCTGCTACATACATATTTAACAATAAAAACATCGGTTACGGCCGAGCCCACAACATTGCCCTCGAAAAGTCATTAAAAACTAATACAAAATATCACCTCGTCTTAAATTCTGACATTGAATTCGATCCTAATATTATAACACAATTGACCAAATTCATGGACAAAAATCCTGAAATTGGACATACTATGCCACTTGTACGTTATCCTAATGGTGATATTCAATATTTAGCCAAACAACTACCTACACCATTCGACCTATTCGCACGACGTTTTTTGCCTAAATCATGGACTCAAAAACGAACTGCCTATTTCGAAAATCATAAATTTTATCAACAACCCGATTATAAATCTCGACTTTTAGACGTGCCATATCTCTCTGGCTGTTTCATGTTTTTACGTTGTGACTCCCTTCGCAAAGTCGGATTATTCGACCCTCGCTACTTTATGTATCCCGAAGATATAGACCTTACCCGTCGCATTAATCAATACTACCGCACGGTAATGTATCCAGCAGTCGAAATCACACACAATCATGCACAAGGCTCATACCACTCACCTCGACTCCTTTGGATTCACATCACCAACATGATTAAATACTTCATAAAATGGGGGCTAAAAAAATGAACACTCTCAACTCTCAACTCTCAACTCTCAATTCTTGCGATAAGCAAGAGCAATTGAGTTCACTCAAATTGCAAAGCGAAGCAAAAATCACGACCATAGGAAATAATTCTAACATATTGCCATTAACATATCTCGGCAACATTCTCTACTACGCTACCCTAATTCAAGGAGAGAGCATAATAGACATACATTCACATTACATCAAACAGACATACACAAATCGTTGTTCAATTATCACTGCCAATGGCATACAAGATTTAACCATTCCTATCATCAAGCCCAAAGAAAAAACACCAATCAAAGATATTCGTATTTCATCTCACGACAATTGGCAACAATTACATTGGCGAGCTATTCAATCAGCATACAATTCTACCCCATTTTTCGAATATTTTTGCGATGATTATCTGCCTTTTTACCACAAAAAATGGGATTTCCTACTCGATTTCAACCTCGAAATACAACAAAAAACACTCGAACTACTCAATTTTCCCAAAATAGAATTCTCTTTATCAAATAGTTACATAGAAACATCAAATTTTAGCACAAAAGATTTACGAGAAGTGATAAATCCTAAAAAATTTAATGTAACTTTGTACAAGAATTTGAGCACCCCATATTATCAAACATTTAATTCAAAATTTGGTTTCTCACCAAATTTAAGTATAATCGATCTACTATTTAATATGGGCAATGAATCACGAATATATCTAAGAAATCTATTAATTACAAACTATAAAAAATAACTAATACTAACCACACAGCGTGATGCGTTAGCAAAAAGCTTGCTACTCGCTACTCGCTACTAAAAATCTAAACAAAATGGCACAAAACATTGATTGGGGTAGCCTTGGATTCGGCTATGTTCCTACTCCTTACAACGTTCGTTGTACTTACACAAACAAAGCTTGGGGCGAACTTCGCGTATGCGACACTCCAGAAATCACACTTCACATCTCTTCTGCTGTTCTTCACTATGCACAAGAATGTTTCGAAGGTATGAAAGCTTTCCGTGGTAAAGATGGTAAAGTTCGTATTTTCCGTATCGAAGATGGTGGCCGTCGTATGCAAGACTCTTGCCGCGGTATCCAAATGCCTGAATTCCCACTCGAAAAATTCGTTGAAGCTGTTACTAAAGTTGTTGAACTCAACGCAGATTTCATCCCTCCTTACGGAACTGGTGCTTCTCTCTACATCCGTCCAGTATTGTTCGCTACTACTCCACTCGTTGGTGTAAAACCTGCTGACGACTACGAATTCGTAGTATTCGTTACTCCTGTAGGTCCTTACTTCAAAGGTGGTTTCAAATCTACTCCATTCATGCTCAGCCGTAAATACGACCGTGCAGCTCCTCTCGGAACAGGTAACATCAAAGTTGGTGGTAACTACGCAGCTTCTATGACTGCTACAGTAGAAAGCCACGATATGGGCTACTCTAACGTATTCTACCTTGACCCAAAAGAAAAACGTTATATCGACGAATGCGGTGCAGCTAACTTCTTCGCTATCAAAGGAAATGCTTACCTCACTCCACGTTCACGCTCTATCCTCCCTTCAATCACAAACCGCAGTTTGATCACTCTTGCTGAAGATATGGGTATGCGTATCGAACGTCGTCCCATTTCAGTTGACGAACTCGGTCACTTCGACGAATGTGGTGCTTGTGGTACAGCAGCTGTTATCTCTCCAGTAAGCAAAATCGTTGACATCGAAAACGATATCACTTACGTATTCGGCGATGGTAATCCAGGTCCAAAATCAACTGAACTCTACAACCGTCTCCGCGCAATCCAACTCGGTGAAGCTGAAGATAAATTCGGTTGGTGTACAATTCTCGATATCTAATAAATATCTAATAAAATTAAAAGGAGTTATGCTAAAATATTGCATAACTCCTTTTTTACGCCTATTATTTGTCCTCCAATAAGAATATAAAATTGTATACCAAATTATAAACTTTTAGTTCCTAACACGCTCTATACGCATTGTATCAAGTTTTAAAAATAAAAATAACAATATAGTAAAACTTAAAAATGATGAACCTCCATAACTAAAAAATGGAAGAGGAATACCAATGACTGGCACAAGTCCCAATACCATACCTACATTTATAAACAAGTGCATTGCAAAAATTCCAACAACACCATAACCATAAACCCGAGCAAAACGTGTATCTTGTCGCTCCGCTATCAAAATCAAACGATACAATAAAAACAAATAGACAAGCAACATTCCTGCACTACCAACAAATCCCCACTCCTCGCCTACTGTACAAAAAATAAAGTCAGTATGCTGCTCTGGAACATATTTCAATTTAGTCTGCGTCCCTTGCAAAAAACCTTTTCCCCACAAACCACCAGATCCAATAGCAATACGAGCTTGATTCGTATTATATCCTATTCCAGTTGGGTCATCTGCCATACCCAACAACAATTGAATACGCTTTTGTTGATGCGATTGCAACACATCATTAAATATATATTCCGTAGAAAAACAATAAAACAAACTACCCAACATAAACAAGCCAATAAACAAGTATGCTTTTCTCCATTTAAAATATGATAATAGTAATAAATATACAATAGAAAAAGCAACCATAGCAATCATCACATAAACCAAATTAAAACGTACAACCCACTTAAACAAAGGTAATACTACCGCAAAAACTGCAATTGGTACAACAGAAAGCACAATCAAACTCTTTTTATCATATTGATATACTCTTACAAATATCAGCATTATAATATATGCCAACAACAAGCCTAAAAACAAACCTAACGATGCTCCTTCTACACCCAATAAATCAACAATACTAAAACGCAAAACTATCACAAACAACAAAACAGCACAAAATCCCAATGCAGGTATCAAACCTGGCAATCCCTCTCTATATAGCATAAAAATAAATGACAAAAACACCAATGCCGAACCAGTCTCACTTTGCGCTACTATTATAAACATCGGCAACAAAATCATTGAACAAACAATAGCATAACTACGTAAGGACTTCAATTGAAATTGCGGATGACTCATCACCTTAGCCAACGCCAATGCTGTTATAAATTTCGAAAACTCAGCGGGTTGAATACTAAATGGTCCTAATGGCAACCACGAACGCGATCCTTTAATATCTTTTGCTACAAACACCGTGACTAACAATAACAATATTATTAAGCCATACAATAAATACGGAATAGCTGTTATCAATCGACTATCTGTAAATAATATCACCAAAGCCATACCTAAACTAATACACATCCACATAAACTGCATACCCGAATGACAAGTCATATCAAAAATTGATGTTTGATCTTCCGAAACACTTGCTCCATATATATTCAACCACCCAAACACAACAAGAACGATATAAAAAAATACCGCCCATTTATCCAACGCTTGTATAACATTAAAATTCCTTGACATAATAAAATAGATTTGAGAGACATCACTCTCTATTCCACATTTTAACTTTAGAATTTAACACTAAATTTTGCATTCTATCAAATAATGCCTTTTGTGTTATTTCTCTATAAAGATACTTCTCAATACAAAGCATAGCTATAGGACATGCAAACTGAGAACCGAAACCTGCATTTTCAATCACAACTGCAATTGCTATCTGCGGATTCTCTCGTGGCGCATAACCAAAAAATATTGAGTGAGGCTTACCATGACTATTATCCGTTGTACCCGTCTTACCACATACAGCCAATTCTGGTAATTTATAATAGTGAGCCGTTCCATATTCACACACTCGCCACATACCCTCTTGCACTACGTCATAATGTTTTTGACTTACATTTGCTTCATGTCGATTATCTAATAACGAATCACATTTATTCAAATGAGGTGTTATATAATAACCCTTATTTGCAATAACCGCAACTGCATTCGCCAACTGAATAGGCGTAACCAACACCTCACCTTGCCCTATCGAATTTGAACGAATAGTAAGAGCTTTCCAACCTCGTTTACCATAAATTTTATCGTATGTCTCTGCTCTATATATAGCCCCATCTTTTAGGCCGAACACATCCGAATCTTCCCACTTAAAACCTAATCCAAAACTCAAAATATCTTCACGCCAACGTCTATAATTTTCTTTAAACTTCTCATTTCCTTCGCCATAACCATCTCTTTCAAGTGTTGTTTTATATGTCATCCAAAAAAATGGATTACAACTCTCTTGTATTGCCTCTTCAAGCGAAACTGGCGAACCATGATGGTGGGTACACTTTATCGGTTTTGAATTAGGACCACTACATACAAATTTAGTATATGGTGTTATACCCCCTTGCTCCAAACAAACCAATGCTTGTAATGTCTTAAATGTTGAACCAGGAGAATAAAGCCCACTGGTTGCACGATTAAGAAATGGTTTTGTACTATCATTTTGCAAAATAGGATAATACTCCGAACGCAATCTACCAACCAACAAAGAAGGATTCCATGTTGGATTAGATGCCATAGCTAATATTTCACCTGTCGATGGTTCAATAGCCACAATACTACCAATCTTACCTTGCAACAACTCCTCTGCTATCATTTGCAACTCTACATCCAACGTCGTAGTAATATTTTCACCTGCTATAGGCATCTGGTCTTGCTCGCCATCTTTATACTTACCCTGAATACGACCCCGCGAATCTCGCAAAAGAATCTCCTCTCCATTTACCCCTCTCAATTGCTTCTCATAAGTCAACTCTAAGCCCTCAGACCCAGCATAATCACCTGGACGATAATAAGAATCTCGCTCTATTTGACGCTTACTAACCTCACCAATCGATCCCAAAACATGTGCCCCACAAGGATAATTATAATTACGCAATGTTCGATTCTGAATCGTAAATCCAGGAAATTTACGCAAATGCTCTTGTAGCATAGCATAATCCTCAGGCGATAGTTGAGTCATAAACCGTTGTGGTGTAAGTTGTGAATAACCATAATTCTTACGACGATCCTTAATATATGCCATTCTATCGCAAAACTGCTGATGGGTTATCCCCAACAACCCACAAAGTTCCAACGTATCAATAGGCGTACCCGCCTTAGTCTGATCACGCAACTCCTTCATCGTAACCATCAAATCGTAGGTTGGCTGATTATAAACCAACAACTTACCATTACGATCATAAATCAAACCTCGAGGAGCATAAATCGGCTTACGATAAAATGCATTATCCTCTGCTACTCCTGTGTAATCTTCATATAATTGCAATTGTGCTAGCCTCCCTATAAATACAATTACAATCAAAGCTAACACAATATGAATTATAATACTTCTATCTTTAAATTTATCATTAAGCATAAAAACAATTCACAATGCACCATTATATATTCTTAATAATCACTAAACTAATTTCTCAGTTTTTCTAAAGTAAAAATTAACAAAATAGTCAATGCCGAACTAACCAATGTTTTCAACACTACAATTCCAAAATATTCAAACGAAAAAGCTTCTAATGAAAATAATGATAAATGATGAATAAACACCATCAATAAAATATACTTTACATAATTAACTCCCATAGTCCGAAATCGAGGCATCACCTTATCCAACTCCTCTTGTGTTGCTACAACACGATATATATAAGGACGAAGAAAAGCAATCAGCGTAGTTCCCATCGCATGAATACCCCATGTATTTGAAAATGCATCTACCACCAAACCAAGGAAAAATCCTGTAAAAATCAATGATATACGATTTGTGTGTATGGGCAAAGCTATTATAAAATAGATGTAAAGAAATGGATTTATTACACCTGCTATTTGAATATGATTAAGCAATAAAATCTGAAACAAAACCAATCCTACAAACCAAAATAAAAACTCTACTGTATATTTCATTTTCCTAATGATTTTTGAAGATTCAACAACTCATTTTTATTTTCGAAAACAGCAACTGTTACATACGATAACGACTGAAAATCAACCGCAAGATTTATATCTACATCACAATACATCGTATTCTCCACATGTGCGGCTTTATCTACTACTCCAATCATAACACCTTCTGGAAATATCGCTGAAAATCCACTTGTCACCACACTATCTCCCGCTACAACATTCACATGACTCGGTATTTCATACAATTTAGCCTTAAGCGGACTCTTTCCTGTCCATTTCACTGAACCCAGTTGATTATTCCCTTTTATTTTAGCACTTATCACCTGCTCTGGATTGATTATAGGCAATACTACTGCATAATTTTTACTTACACGCTGCACTACACCAACAACTCCTTGCGGTGCAAACACACCCATATCCTCTTCAACACCATGTGCGCTCCCTTTGTCGATAATTATATAATTCTGCAAATCATACACACTATTAAACACGACCTTTGCCGACAAATAACTTTCTGTACTTTGACTCTTTTCTCCACTTTGAATAAGTACACTATCTACAACCTGAGATTTGTAATCAGCAATCTCTTTATACAATCGGGCATTCTCCTCTGCCAAATACTTATTCGATTCAGCCAATCCAAAATAATCAGTTACCAAATTAGTAGTCTCGTATGTCCATGCCGAGAGTGTAGTTGCATAACGAAATGCTACAGAACGTTGCAAATCGTTTTTATTCACAACCAACAAGAAAGCCAATATCTCCAATACCAAAAAGATAACGACTGACAAATACTTATAAAAAAACTCTAAAATCTTATTCATTTTAAACAAAAAAAAGACAAAAGAACAGAAGAACAAAATTATGTTCTTATGTTCTTCTGCCTCCTAATATTGCTTCTATATTATCTTAATAAGAAACGGAATCTATCTACATTCTTAAGCGCAATACCTGTACCACGAGCTACAGCACGCAATGGATCTTCAGCTACATGGAATTGAATTTGAATCTTATCAGTCAAACGCTTAGCTAAACCTCTTAACAACGCACCTCCACCAGCAAGATAAATACCTTTATCTATCAAATCGGCATACAACTCTGGAGGCGTATCGCCCAAAGCTGCAAGAATCGCAGTTTCTATTTTCGAGATAGTTTTATCCAAACAATGCGCAATTTCAGAATAAGAAACAGGCACCTCCATTGGCAACCCTGTAACACGATTAGGCCCTTTCACAATCATATCTTGTGGTGCTTCATCACCCAAATCTATCAATGCCGAACCTACCTGTTTTTTTATACGCTCTGCCATCACCTCACTCACTCGAATATTATGTTGTTTAAACATATAATCAATAATATCTTGAGTAAATGCATCACCTGCAACACGCAACGATTTGTCTGTTACAATACCACCCAACGAAATAACCGCAATCTCGGTAGTACCACCACCGATGTCAACCACCATATTACCTTCGGGAGCTTCAACATCAAGACCAATACCCAACGCTGCTGCCATAGGTTCAAAAATCATATACACATCACGACCGCCAGCGTGTTCTGCCGAGTCACGCACAGCACGAATTTCAACCTCAGTACTTCCCGAAGGAATACCAATCACCATGCGCAATGACGGAGTAAACAAATGATTCTTATTCGGAATCATCTTTATCAAACCTCTAATCAACAATTCTGCAGCATGGAAGTCCGCAATCACACCATCTCGCAAAGGACGAACTGTACGAATATTAGGATTCTCTTTACCTCGCATTTGCGCTGCTACCGCACCAATTGCCTCCAATTTCTCCGAACGTATATCCAACGCCACCACAGATGGTTGATCCACCACGATTTTATCATTATGAATAATAACCGTATTCGCAGTACCCAAGTCCATCGCTATCTCTTGTGTCAACGAAAAAATACCCATCTTTTAACTTAAAATTTGAAATTTAAAACTTGAAATTTACTCTAATTTATTCAACTGCAAAGTTACAAAAAAATCATACAAAAAGCAAATAAATACACCCTATTTTTTTACACATTTTTTCAACACTGGTATCTCGCTCAATGGCAAATCTTTCTTCACCAAATAAACCAAAAACACCAACAGCAACACAGTGCGATAACCCATTCTCAACCAGAAGTTTGGCACTTCAACCGCCGTTCCTACAACCCACAATCCCGCAGTCAACAAAACATACACGCCTATACTCTTCAACGGATACGACACTGCATAATATTTCTGACCAATAAAATAGCTCAACAACATCATCACTACATAACTCACCAACGATGCGCTCGCACTCGCCCAATAACTATACGTAGGCACAAACACCACATTGATTATCAGCGTTATCACAAATCCCACTATTGAAAACCACGCCCCATATATCGTCTTATCTATCAACTTATACCACAACGAAAGATTATAAACCACTCCCTGCAGCAAATACGTTATCAACACTATCGGTATAATCTGCAACCCCTCACGATACTGTGGTCCAAGCACATACTGAAATACATCCATATAAAACACCATACCCAAAAATATCAACAACGCCGCAATTATATAGTATTTCATCGCATCGGCATAACTCTCTTTGCTATCTCTACTGCCATGTTTTGCAAACACAAACGGCTCATACGCAAACCTAAACGCATACGTAAACATCATCATTATCATCGCTATCTTGAAGCTCGCCCCATATATCCCCAACTGACGCATACCCTCCTCTGCATCGGGATATACCATCGGAAATATAATCTTATCCACCGTCTGATTCATAATACCCGCTATACCCAACAACAACAGCGGCAAACTATACCCCAACATCCTCTTCAACAACCCCCAATCAAACGTCCACTTACCCACAAACACAAACGGTAACAATGCCAACGTCACCGACACCGTTGATATCACATTCGACACAAAAATATAACCCACTCCATACGACGGATTATAAAACCAATCTATCAACTCTGGCTTCCAATTCATTATCATCGGACATCCCACCAAAAAGAACAAATTACACCCGATGTTCACAAATATCATGAACAATTTCAACGCCGCAAAGGTCAAAGGCCTATTCTTATATCGCAAATAACTAAACGGAATACTATCAAACGCATCCATCGCCACCGCCACACCGAGCATAGCAATAAACTCAGGATGAGCTCCATAACCCATCAAATCTGCCACATTCTGCCTAAACGACAAACACAACACAGCAAACACCAACGAAGTCACAGCCAACGAAGTCAATGTTGTGCTATACACCCTATTCGTCTTTTTTTCATCCTCGGCATCATTATTCACAAAACGGAAAAAACCCGTCTCCATTCCATAGGTCAATATGATGATAACCAATGCAGTCCAAGCATAAAGATTAGTCACAATCCCATACTCCGACGCATCGGCCAACACATAACTATACAAAGGGACCAAACACCAATTCAAGAACTTACCCACAATACTGCTCAATCCATAAATCGCAGTCTCCTTTGCCAACTGTTTCAATCCTGCCATAATTCAATAAAAATATCCAGTCAATAATTATCAACTCTCAATTCTCAAACACCCACTCTCAGTGTGTATCACCTATCAATTCCACCATACCCTCACCCTACTTTTACCATACCTTCTTCAGAGGATAACCATACCTTCACCATACCCACTCTCAGTGTGTACTCAATCAAAAAGCGTCTGCTCCAAATCCCCTCTCGTTCTTCCAAGATGCTTATAAGCCAACTCTGTCACTTCCCTGCCACGAGGAGTTCTTTTTATGAAACCCTCTTTAATCAAGAATGGCTCATACACCTCCTCAATCGTGCCTGCATCCTCGCTCATTGCCGTAGCAATCGTAGTCAATCCCACAGGGCCGCCTTTGAACTTATCAATCATCGTCAACAATATCTTATTGTCGATTTCATCCAATCCATAACGGTCAATATTCAATGCCTCAAGCGCATAACACGCTATCGTGCGGTCGATTCTACCACTACCCTTCACTTGCGCAAAGTCACGCACACGGCGCAACAAAGCATTCGCAATACGAGGCGTACCCCTACTCCTGCGCGCAATCTCCACTGCGGCTTCTCGCACAATAGGCACTTGCATAATCGCAGCCGAACGATTGATGATATTCACCAACACCTCATCATCATAGTACTCAAAGTGGCAATTTATACCAAAACGCGCACGCAACGGAGCTGTTAAAAGTCCACTACGCGTAGTAGCACCAATCAACGTAAACGGTTCCAACTCAATCTGCACCGACCTTGCCGAAGGACCTTTATCAATCATAATATCAATACGATAGTCCTCCATAGCCGAATACAAATACTCCTCCACCACCGGACTCAAACGATGTATCTCGTCAATAAACAACACATCATTTCGCTCCAACGACGTAAGTAGTCCCGCCAAATCGCCCGGTTTATCAAGCACCGGACCCGACGTCAACTTAAACCCTACGCCCAACTCATTGGCTATAATATTACTCAACGTAGTCTTACCCAAGCCCGGAGGTCCGTGCAACAATGTGTGGTCAAGACTCTCACCACGCATACGCGCCGCCTGAACAAAGATGCTGAGGTTCTCAACCACTTTGTCCTGTCCCGCAAAATCGTCAAACGACAACGGACGCAACGCCTTATCCAAATCACCCTCAGCCTCTCGCTTCGGATTATGTATATCAAA
>JAZQRP010000191.1:0-11323 GCA_045629685.1 Candidatus Aphodosoma sp.
ATGCGTCTGATGGTCCTCTGCCACATTAGGTGAAGGGACTAATATCGAAGGTTTACCCAATAACGAAAGTTCAGAAATCGAACTTGCTCCAGCACGCGACACCACCAAATCTGCCACTGCATAAGCATAATCCATGCGCGACAAGAAGTCCATAACCTTTATTTCATCACAACGATAAGGCTCATATGCCTTCAACGCATCTTCATAATAAATCTTACCTGTTTGCCAAATAACCTGAATACCCGATGATTTGAGGCGCTCGAGACCAGCGATCATTGCATGATTGATGGTTCGGGCACCTAGGCTACCGCCCATAACCATAAGAGTTGGTTTATCGGGGTTTAAGCCAAAATATTGATAAGCCTCTTGCTTATTGATTTCAGCCAAAAGATTTTGACGTACAGGATTACCCGTGAGAACTATCTTATCAGCAGGGAAAAATCGCTCCATGCCTGTATATGCCACACAAATCTTCTCTGCACCTTTAGCCAACATCTTATTAGTGACACCAGCAAAGCTATTTTGCTCTTGCAACACAACAGGGATACCCATTTGTTGTGCCACTTTGAGGGCTGCACCACTAGCATAACCACCTACACCTACAGCAACATCGGGACGGAACTCTTTGATTACACCACGCACTTTAGCCATCGAACGAAGAAGATTATAGATGACTTTTATATTTCGGAATATATTCTTACGGTCTAATCCTTCGACCTTCAATCCTACAATATTGTAACCAGCAGCAGGCACACGCTCCATCTCCATACGTCCCTCTGCACCAACAAAGAGAATTTCACAATCGGGGTCTTGACGACGAAGTTCGTTTGCAATACTTACGGCTGGAAATATATGTCCGCCAGTACCACCACCACTAATTAGATATTTTTTCATATTTTAGATATTTAGTAACGAGTAGCGAGTAGCAAGAATACCCCCTCCCCCTTTGGGGACTCCCCCTAAGACAGGGGGAGAATATGAGGCGAGATTTACTCGATTTAACCTCGTCTTAGATTTTTAGTTTATTTCTTCTATTACTTCAGTAGCATCTTCAACCGCTGGAGTTTCGACATTCGACTCAGTAGGCGTAATAGGCTCAACTGCGGCTTTTACAGCCATATCTTTTGCAAGTTTTTGTTGTTGGATATGACGAGTAACACTAATTATCAATCCGAAATATACACAATTGACCAATATTGAAGTACCACCACGACTAATCAACGGCAATGGTTGTCCCGTCACAGGTCCTAAATGCACCGACACACCTATATGTATGAATGCCTGCAACACAATCAGCATCGTAACCCCAATAACCAATATCGCGCAAAAGAGCGAATCGGACTGACGAGCCACCCTACCTGCCCTAAACAACAACCAAAGATACAAGAACATGACAAATATCCCCATCCAAATACTCAACTCTTCAACTATAATTGCAAAAATAAAGTCAGAAAAGGCTTCAGGCAAATAGTTACGCTCAACACTTGTACCAGGTCCGTGAGGTATAAACCCACCCCTCGCAATTGCCATTTGAGCATGATTCTCTTGATAATTATCATTTGTTACTTTATACTTACTGACAGTCTCTTCTCCTCCTGCAAAATTCTCAATACGAGCAACCCAAGTTTTGGCACGTTCTAATTTCTGCAAAACAGGATTTTTACTACTATAATAGACATCATCAGGTATCACCCAAGCCACAAACAAAATCAACATTACCGCACCTATAGCCCCAGCTACGACAACACCTAATTTTCTCCAATTCATCTCACCAATCCACATCATCGTCATCGTAATCACAAACAAAATAGCTGCAGTAGAGAAGTTTTCGGTGAAAATCATACCGCATGTGAACACAATGATTCCGATGATATACCAAAAATATTTATTCTGTTTCTCTATATTCTGCAAACGCTCGATTTGGTCGGCTATCACTATTATCAACGACAACTTTGCCACCTCAGAAGGCTGGAACTGAAAACCACCAATTTCAAGCCAACGAGCTGCTCCAGCTTGCTTTGTACCAAAAAACATCGTAAAGACCAACAGCACCCACGAAAGAGCCAATCCTGCATATCCCAACAACCTTATCCACTTAAAATCAATCATCTGCACGATCATCATTCCCATAAATCCTACGGCAAAAAACATTGCATGACGCAATATTGGAGAGTGAATAGAACTACTACTACTCCAATGCACCAACATACTTGACGCACTAAACATCTCCACCATCGAGATGCTAAACAACAAAGCAAATATAATCCATACTACTCTGTCGCCCTGTAATGTCTTTGCTAAAAATTTATTCATAATATCACTCTCTTCGTTCGTGTCAATAGTCAACGGTCAACAGTCAACGATTATTATAGTTGTTTTACGGCTTGTTTGAATTGTTCGCCGCGGTCTTCGTAGTTTTTGAATAGGTCGAAACTTGCACAACATGGAGATAAAAGAACTGTATCACCCTTTTGTGCTACCTCGTATGCAGCTTTCACAGCATCGGCAAGATTATCAGTATCAACAATTTTGCAATTGCTATTCAAAGCGAAATATTCATTGAGTTTTTTATTGTCCAAGCCCATGAATATAAGTGTGTGAACTTTCTCACGTACGAGATTAGCAATTTCGCTATAATCGTTACCTTTGTCAGTGCCACCAAGTATCAACACTACAGGTGTTTTCATACTTTGGAGTGCATACCAACAAGAGTTTACGTTTGTAGCTTTAGAGTCGTTGATGTAGCGCACACCACGGATGGTAGCCACATATTCCAAACGATGCTCTACGCCTTGGAATGTTGCAAGCGAACGACGGATTGTTTCGTTCTTCACACCCATTATATTTGCTGCTACGGCAGCTGCCATCGAATTATACATATTGTGTTTGCCTTTTATAGTTATTTCTTCAGTTTTAATTCTTAGTTCTTCTTCAAATCCAAAAACCAATTCATCTTCTGTGATTGTGAATTGTCCGTTATTTACCGCACTCTCCTTAAACGGAGCTTGCGATGCCATTATCTCGCGTTTTTCTAATTCTGCCTTAATCACAGGGTCTTCACTCCAATAGACAAAAGTTTGCTCCTTAGTCATATTTTGCAATATGCGGAATTTTGAGTCGATATAGTTTTGGAATTTATATTCATATCTATCAAGATGGTCTGGTGTAATGTTCAACAAGATAGCTACATCGGCACGGAAATCATACATCCCATCAAGTTGGAAACTTGAAAGTTCTATCACGTAATAATCAAACTCTTGCTCAGCCACTTGCCATGCAAAACTTTTGCCTACGTTACCTGCTAAACCGACTTTGTAACCTGCCTCACAGAGGATGTGATAAGTGAGCATCGTAGTGGTTGTCTTACCATTACTACCTGTGATACAGATTGTTTTGGCATTGGTATAACGTCCAGCAAACTCAATTTCGCTAATGATAGGAGTGTTTTGCGCTCTTAATGCTTTGATAATTGGTGCTTTTTCAGGAATACCAGGCGATTTTATCACCTCATCGGCATTGAGTATCAACGATTCGGTATGCTGTTTCTCCTCGTATGGAATGTTGCGTTTTTCTAATTCTGCTTTATATTGTGGTTTGATGGCTGACATATCAGACACAAACACTTCGAAACCTTTGTTTTGTGCAAGGATGGCACTACCTACGCCACTTTCGCCTGCACCTAATACTACTATTCTCATATTTTAGATTTTTAGTAGCAAGTAACGAGTAACAAGACTTTTATTTCCGGTATATTATACAAACGTATAAGTTCTAACTACTCGTTACTAGTTACTCATTACTGTGATTATCGTATTTTTAATGTAATAATTGTTAATACTGCAAGCATAATACCTACAAGCCAAAAACGCACTGTGATTTTAGACTCAGGAAGTGGTTTGAGTGGGTATTGGAATATGGCATCAATACCTGCGTTACCTGCTTTTTGGAAGTGATGATGCAATGGCGACATTTTAAATATACGACGACCTACTCCAGTTTTCTTCTTAGTATATTTGAAATATGATGTTTGCATTATCACCGAGAGATTCTCAACCAAGAAAATACCACTGAGGATTGGGATAAGAAGCTCTTTGTGAATAGCAATAGCAAATACAGCAATAATACCGCCTAATGCCAATGAACCTGTATCGCCCATGAAAACTTGAGCTGGATAACTATTAAACCAGAGGAAACCGATTGTTGCACCAATAAATGCTGCTGCAAATATTACCAACTCACCTGCGCCTGGGATATACATTATATTTAGATAGCCAGCATAGTTGACGTTACTTGATACGTATGCTAATATACCAAGTGCCACACCTTGAATAGCTGATGTACCTGTTGCAAGACCATCGAGACCATCAGTAAGGTTAGCTCCGTTTGATACTGCTGTTACAACAAAAATTGTCATCAATACGAAGAATATCCAACCAAGCATTTGTTTATGCTCGCCCGCCCATGAGAATAGGTCGGCATAGTCGAGGTTATTGTTTTTGAAGAATGGGATAGTTGTTGTAGTTGATTTTATCTCTTCACTACTATATTCTACTACTTCTGTGTATGTATCTCTATCGAAATTAGTTGAAACATTCTCGCGAATTACTGCATCGGGACTGAGATATAGGGTGAGACCTACGATAAGACCAATACCTACTTGTCCTACAATTTTGAATTTACCATGCAATCCATCTTTATTTTTGCGGAATACTTTGATATAGTCATCGGCAAATCCAAGGGCACCTAACCACACTGTAGTGATAAGCATCAAAATCATATAGACATTATGCAATACACCAAAACAGAGGTTTGCAACCAAGATTGAGAGAAGTATGATGATACCTCCCATCGTTGGTGTACCTTTTTTGCTCATTTGACCTTCGAGGTCGAGGTCACGAATAGTTTCACCAATTTGGAGTTGTTGGAGTTTATCGATAATTTTCTTACCTACGAGTGTAGAAAATATCAATGCGGTCATAAACGCCAAACCTGCACGAAACGAGATAAAATTGAACATACCTGCACCAGGTAAGTCAAATGTTTTGTCGAGATAATTAAATAGGTAGTAGAACATATATATTAAGTTGAGAGTTGAGAGTTGAAAGTTGAGAATTGAGAGTTGAGAATTGAGAACCGAAGGTCTTTGAGCCTTTGGCGAAAAAATTGAGAATTGAAAGTTTAGTGTATAATCATTGGGACTTATGGGTCTAATAGACTAATTGTGCTAATCTAATTTAACACTCCAAAAGCTCTTCGCGGTCGTCGAAGTGATGTTTCACGTCGCCGATAATTTGGTAGTTTTCGTGTCCTTTACCAGCTACAAGAACCACATCGCCAGTTTGAGCCAATTGGCATGCTGTACGGATAGCTTGACGGCGATCGACTATTACCAACACATTGCGCATCTCTGTAGCATCTAATTCAGCTGTCATATCATCAAGAATGGCTTGTGGGTCTTCATGGCGAGGATTGTCGCTTGTGAATATCACTTTATCACTGCCTTTGATAGCTTCGCGAGCCATCATCGGACGTTTACCTTTATCGCGATTACCACCGCAACCTACAACAGTAATCAATTGACCTGCGCCATTGCGAATATCGTTGATAGTATCAATCACATTAGTAAGTGCATCAGGCGTATGAGCATAATCGACAATAGCAGTAAAACCTTTTGACATCTTCATTGACTCAAATCTACCCGATACGGCTTTCGAGATAGACAATATACGCAACACCTCTTCTTCATCTGCACCTAACAACACTGCTGCGCCATATACAGCCAAAAGATTATAGGCATTGAATCTACCTACAAATGGCATAAATACCTCACGATTACATACATTAAGCAACATACCATCAAATGATGCCTCTAATATACGAGCTGTGAAATCTGCCAAACCACGCACACTATAACTCTTCTTATCTGCTTTTGTGTTTTGCAACATCACCATGCCATTTTTGTCATCGGCATTCACTATCGCAAATGCAGCTTTTGGCAATTCGTCGAAGAAGCGTTTTTTTGCTTTTAAATAATTATCAAATGTCTTATGATAATCGATATGGTCACGTGTAAGGTTTGTAAAAATACCACCAGCGAATTTCAAACCTGCAATACGACGTTGATCAACAGAGTGTGAACTAACCTCCATAAATGCGTATTGACATCCAGCCTCCACCATTTGAGCCAACAAGGCATTCAATGCTACAGCATCAGGTGTTGTATGAGTCGATTCTATCGCTTTGTCATCTACATAGTTGCATACAGTTGACAACAAACCAACTTTATATCCTAATGCTCGGTGTAATTGATATAATAATGTGGCAATTGTAGTTTTTCCATTTGTACCTGTGACGCCAACCAAAGTCAATTGTTCTGATGGGCGACCATAGAAATTACTTGCCATACGACCTAATGCCTCTGCACTATCTTTTACACGTACAATCACGACATTATTATCTGTTATCTGTAATCTGTTATCTGTAATCTGTTCACAAACAACCACACTCGCTCCAGCCTCAATAGCCTTACATATATAATCATGACCATCAACAGCAGTGCCACGTGTAGCCACAAACACACTACCCGCCACCACTTTGCGTGAGTCAAACTCAATACTTTTAACTTCGACATCAGCAGAGATAGCCTCTACCAATTCTACACCTTTAATAATTTCTGAAAGCAACATTTTATTTAATGTTTAATGTTTAGTTTTTAACGAAAATTACTCATTCCTAATTCCTAATTCCTCATTCCTCATTATATCATCTAAGTGTTAAAACAATAGTTGAACCTTTCACTACAGTCTGCCCATTTGGAATTGATTGTCTTACCACTCTACCTTTGCCATATAACTGCACGTGCATACCACAACTTTCCAATAAATATACAGCATCTGCAGCTCCCATACCCACTACGTTTGGCACTAAGTTATTCAACATAGGACGCGCATTAGCCACCAACTCATTGTATTCTTCTGATTTCGACATCGAAATCCAATCCGAAGCATCTTTCTCATACTTCAAATTCAACTCTTTCATTGCATCTTCCACCTCTTCACGTGCTCCGGCCTTCACTCTCGGCAAATTATATCGCTGTATCGAATCACCTTCCCATTTCACCAACTCATCAATATCATTCTCCACCTCTTGCGAATATATACGCTCTGCAACTTTCTTGAACACCTCACCACACATAAACGCAGCTGCTGGATTCATCTGTGGCTCTTTCACAACCACAATACATGAATACATTGGTTTATCGGCAGGGAAATAACCACAGAAACTAACTTGATGCTTTGTCACACCACCTTTACCATAACCCAACTGCGCAGTACCTGTCTTACCTGCTATCGGAAACAAATCCGATGCTATCGACTTCGCAGTACCATATTCAACAACCCCTTTCAACATACCTTGCACCTTCTTCAATGTCGAGCTCTTACAAATACTTGAATTTATCACCTCTGGCGAGTTCTTTATTATCACATGCCCATCACGACGAATTTCACGCACTAAATAAGGACGCATCAACTTTCCACCATTTGCTATTGCATTATAATAGTTCAATGTGTAGATAGGTGGCACTTGCACCGCATACCCAATCGACATCCATGGCAATGCAACACGACTCCAACTCTTGCTTTTAGGTGTTGGTATTTTAGGAACAGACGTACCCGGCACACCAAAATCCAACTTTTCAGCAAATCCAGTAGCAGTAATTGCATCTATAAATTTCATTGGGTCATTTTTATAATTTTCGTCAATAATTCTACTCACACCCACATTACTCGACTGAGCCAATATTCCTGCCACCGACAAAGTATCATAACCTCCTTTACGCCAGTTATGGTCAGTCATCTTACTTTTATGGAACATCCACACCCCATGGTTCAAATTAACAGTATCTGCCGTATCACACACATTATGATCCAACGCCACCATCAAACTCATAGTCTTAAACGTAGAACCTGGTTCCGACAAGTCAGCCACTGCCATATTCCACCCTTCGAAATAACTACCATCGCTCGCACGTTGCAAATTCACCATCGACTTTATCTCCCCAGTCTTTACTTCCATCAACACCAAACAAGCATTTTTTGCCTTTATCACATCCAATTTCTCTCTCAACACAGTCTCACAAATATCTTGCATCTCTACATCTATCGTAGTATAAATATCCGCACCACGTTTCGAAGCCTGCTCCTCAACAAAAACCCAACGACCATTCCCCACTAAATGACCTTTCGCTCTTCCTTTTTCGCCAGCCAACAATGAGTCGTATCTCAATTCCAAACCATACTGACCACGTCCATCGCTACCATATATATCACCCAACGTACGATTTGCCAACGAACCATAAAGATTCTCTCTATTGAACGACTCTTCCATATAAAGGCCACTCTTATTTCGTCCTATTCTAAACAACGGAAATTGCTTAACTTCCATCATATCAATATACGACACACGTTTAGGATACAATTTCAAGCGTCTATTGCCCTTTGTAAATGCAGCATCAATCATCGCTCTATACTCACCTGGACTCTTATCACCAAATTTTCTCGATAAACAAATAGACAACGAATCTATATTCTCATAATAATATTTTCTTCCTTTCTCAGTTTTATAAAAACCAACCCCCAAATCCATATACAAACGGTAGTATGGTATAGTAGCCGTAATCAATTGTCCATCCGCATCATACAAGTTACCTCGCTCCGGAATAATATCTCTATCTTTCTTTTGCAATTTATCAACTTGCTCCATCCACTCCGCCTTCTCTATAGTAACAATCCAAAGCATACGCACCCCCGCAGCAACAAACGCTGCTACAATTACGAGATACACTATCGTGAATCGATTTACTATAGACTTTCTTAATGCCATCTTTTATTTAGTTACTAGTTAATAGTTAATACATATCTACCCCCTACTCATACTCCTTTACTCCTTACTCCCTACTCCCTATTCTCACTCCTCAATTATAACAATCGGTTTTGCCGACTCTTCCAAATCCACACCCATCACATCCAACGCCTCGATTATCATCGTGCGTCGCCCCGCTAATTTCATATCTTTCGATAGCGTCAACGACCTATACCTCAAATCAACCACCTCATTCCTCAATCTCTCCACCTCACGCAACTCTTTTTCATATAAAAACCTATTATTCACATAAACCAAAGAAAGCAAAAACAACAATCCCACAAACAAAAACTGCTTCCGTACCGCCTCCTTCAAAAAAACATCACCAGCAATAATATCCTTAATCAACGTCACCACGCTAACCTTCTCATCACCCAAATCTACAATCGTAGGCTTTTCAGATTCACCCTGCTTATTTTTCTTAAACTTAAATAAATTCACGACTTTACAATTAATAATTAAAAGTTAATAATTGATAACCAAGAGTTAAAAGTCACCCCCTACTCCCTATTCCTTACTCCCTATCCTAAGTTTCGCCGACCTCGCTCTCGGATTTCTCTCAACCTCTTCCTCCGATGCCACTATCACTTTGTTATTCACTGCTCGCATCGGTGCAATCACTCGACCATAAAAATCTTTCTCTTGCTTACCCTCACAATTACCTGTCTTAATAAAATTCTTCACCAATCTATCTTCCAACGAATGATATGTCATAACCACCAATCGTCCATCCTCAGCCAACACCTCTGGCACTTGCGCCAACATCTCTTTCAACACCTCCATCTCTCTATTCACCTCTATTCTCAATGCTTGAAACACTTTAGCTAAATCTTTCTTCTCTCTCTCGTGTTTAAAGAAAGGCTTCACCACCTCCATAAACTTTGCTATATCATCAAATTTCTCATTCTCACGAGCCTTAACTATCGCTTTAGCCAATTTTCTCGCCTGTTGCAACTCGCCATAAAAATAAAACACATTCGCCAATTCCTCCTCACTATACTCATTCAACACATCCGCCGCAGTTTTACCAGCTGCCGTATTCATTCTCATATCCAACTGACCCTCAAACCTAAACGAAAAACCACGAGTCTCATCATCCAAGTGGTGCGAACTAACCCCTAAATCAGCCAATATACCATCCACTTTCTCAACACCATAATATTTCAAAAAGTTCTTCAAGTATCTAAAATTACTTCTCACAAACGTAAAACGCTCATCATCAAACGCATTCTTCATCGCATCCAAATCTTGGTCAAACGAATACAAATGACCATTCTCTCCCAATCGCTTCAATATAGCACGCGAATGTCCACCACCACCAAAAGTCAAATCCACATAAACCCCATCAGGTTTAATATTCAAACCATCCAAACACTCCGCCAACATTACCGGAACATGATATGTATTTAATTCACAATTCATAATGCTTATTTTTTCAAAAAATTCTCAATTCTCAATTCTTGCAATAAGCGAGAGCAACGAAGTTTACTTCAGTTGCCGAGCGAAGCAAGAATCTTGAGCAAAGCGAAAAATTCTCAATTCCTCATTTGCTTCCCAACATTTTCAATCGCTCACTCAACTTATCTTTCATCGCAAACCGCTCATCATACTTAGACTTACTCCACAACGCAATTCTATCAACCATACCCACAAACACCAACTCACTATCTCCACCCAAACGACTCTGCAATCTTTTTGGCAACAACACACGTCCTTGCGCATCAAAATCCAACATCTCAGCATCACCCACAAATTGCATCAACAACATCTGGTCTTCTGGATCCCATTCATTCAATTTCGACTGCAAATCCAAAACTTGTTTATTCCAAACACTCTCTGGATACACCACAAGATACTTTTCATCGGCCTCCATACGCACCACAATACGCTCTCTATCCTCTTCCGAGAACACTTTTCGGAACACCGATGGCACAAATACCCTCCCCTTCACATCTATCTTCGCCTCTATTTTACCAAGAAATGTTTTCATAACTATATATAATTTATCTTTAATTATCAATCATTTACACCCACAAAACCACCCCTCAACTTTCAACTTTCAACTTTCAACTTTCAACTTTTTCAATTACGATGTAAAGTTACAAAAAATATTTCAATTCCCCACCATTCCCCACCAAAAAAGTTTTCCACAAATTATTAACACTAAAAGCATCAAAAATCCGCACTTCACTCTCAACCAAACTATACTAATAATCAAACTATTAAAACCAATAAAAAACAAAGTGGAGCAAAATCCCACAACCACCCAATTACTACTACTAAACCACCCCTTTCACACACCCTACCAAAACCCACACTTCACCATAACTATAACATACGATAAATATACTATAAATATAGGATAAATATACTATAAACATACTATAAAGCAATCCTACCC
>JAZQRP010000192.1:0-7704 GCA_045629685.1 Candidatus Aphodosoma sp.
AGGTTGGGGTCGCGGGTTCGAGTCCCGTTTTCCGCTCAACTTTTCAAAAAGTCCCTGCGCAGGTGGTGAAATTGGTATACACGCTACTTTGAGGGGGTAGTGGTCGCAAGGCCGTGTGAGTTCGAGTCTCATCCTGCGCACTAAATTAGAGATGCAATTTTCGATTGCATCTCTTTTTCGTTTTTTATCCTCCAAAAAAAACATATAAATTTATTGTTTTTTAAAGATTTTTTTGTAACTTTGCGAGTTGATAAGCAAAGTGATGCTTATCTAATAAAAAAATAGTTTTTTTAAGTAAAAAGATAAATATTATGTCAACTAAATCAGACGTTAAAGAAGAGAAAAAGAATTTGAATTTCATCGAACAAATAGTTATGGGCGATGTGGAAAAAGGTTTAAATGGAGGTAGAGTGCAAACTCGTTTCCCACCAGAGCCTAATGGTTACCTACACATTGGCCACGCTAAAGCTATTTGCCTTGACTTTGGTATTGCTGAACGTTTTGGTGGCAAATGTAACCTCCGTTTCGATGACACTAACCCTGTAAAAGAGGACGTTGAGTATGTAGACTCAATCCAAGAAGACATCAAATGGTTGGGGTATCAATGGGAAAATATTTATTACGCTTCGGATTATTTCCAACAATTATATGATTTGGCTATTCGCTTTATAAAAGAAGGTAAGGCTTACGTTGATGAACAATCAGCTGAAGAGATTGCAAAACAAAAAGGTACGCCTACCACTCCTGGCACAAATAGCCCATATCGCGACCGCTCAATCGAAGAGAACCTCGACCTCTTCGAACGTATGAGCAAAGGCGAATTCCCTGATGGTTCGATGATTTTGCGTGCAAAAATTGATATGGCGCACCCTAATATGCACTTCCGCGACCCTATTATGTATCGCATCATCACATCGCACCCACACCACCGCACTGGCAATCAATGGAAAGTATATCCAATGTATGACTTTGCGCACGGTCAATCAGACTACTTTGAAGGCGTAACTCACTCACTCTGCACACTTGAGTTTGAGGTTCACCGCCCACTCTACGACTATTATATCGACCAATTTGCAACTGACGAATATCGTCCTAAACAACGCGAATTCAACCGTTTGAACATCACATACACAGTGATGAGTAAACGCAAAATGTTGCAATTAGTGCAAGAAGGACTTGTACGTGGATGGGACGACCCACGTATGCCAACTATTTGTGGTCTCCGCCGTCGTGGTTACACTCCTGAAAGTATCCGCTCATTCATCAACAAAATTGGTTACACTAAATATGAGGCATTGAATGACGTATCGCTTCTCGAAGCAGCAGCTCGCGAAGACCTCAAACCACGTGCAACTCGCGTATGTGCTATCCTCGACCCTATAAAATTGGTTATCACCAACTACCCAGAGGGTACAACAGAGGATCTCGTTATGGAAAATAACCCTGACAACGAAACAGCAGGCACACGCGTGGTACCATTCGGACGTGAAGTGTATATCGAACGTGGCGACTTCCGCGAAGAGGCAGACAAAGACTTCTATCGCTTGAGCCCAGGCGGTCGCGAAGTTCGCTTGAAAGGTGCTTATATCATCCAAGCTACCGGCTGCGAAAAAGATGCTGAAGGTAACGTGACAACTGTGTATGCTACTTACGACCCTGATACTAAATCGGGCACAGAAGGTGGTAACAAAAAAGTGAAGAGTACAATCAACTGGGTGGATGTAAACACAAGCGTTGAAGCAGAAATTCGTCTTTACGACCGCTTGTTTGCCGTAGAAAATCCATCGGCTGAAGAGGGTGACTTCCGCGACCTTTTGAACCCAGAGTCAATGAAAGTTATCACTGGTGCACGCGTTGAAAAATCATTGGCAGAAGCTAAACCAGGCGATAAATATCAATTCTTGAAAATCGGTTATTTCAACACCGACCTCGATACTAAAGACGGACAATTGGTATTCAACCGCACAGTATCGCTCAAAGGATAATATTGAATTGAGAATGGAGAATGGAGACATTTAACAATTCTAACAGCTCTATAATTCAAAAAACGCTAAACTATAGAAACTAATCATTAATAACTAATACATAAAACACAATCTATTATGAGACTTTCAAAGAATGTTGAGGCGTTTCGCCCAAGTCCAATCCGTGCTATGTTGCGCGTAGTAGCTAACCCTAATATCATCTCATTTGCTGGTGGTATGCCAGGCGAAGATTTGTTCCCAATCGACGATGTACGCGAAATGGTACAAGTTGTGCCTCGCAAAATGATGGAAATTGGTTTGCAATATGGTACTACTGATGGTCTTGGTTTACTCATCGAAGAAATCAAGAAAGTATCAGAAGCACAAGGTTTTGATATGACTAAAAACAAAGTCATCATCACTACAGGTTCTACTCAAGTAATGAATATCGTGGCTAAATTGATGCTAGATCCTAACGACATTATGTTGACAGAAGACCCTGTATTCGTAGGTAGTCTTGGTGCATTCTGTTCATACAACGCACAAGTAATTGGTGTTCCATTGGACAATGAAGGTATCGTGATTGAGGAATTGGAAAGAGCATTGAAACTCCACCCAAAATTCATCTATATCACTCCAACATTCCACAACCCTGCAGGTTTGACATATAGCGAAAAACGTCGCCAAGAATTCATTGAAATGATGGCTAAATATCCTGATACAATGGTTCTTGAAGATGATGCTTATGGTCGCCTCTATTTCGACGAAGATACAGCGAAACTCATCAAACCAATGAAAGCTTACGCTCCAAATGAACAACAATTTATCTATTGTAGTTCATTCTCAAAAATATTTGGCCCTGGTTTGCGTATTGGTTGGATGATTGTGCCTAATGAATTATATGATGTAGCAGAAATTGCTAAACAATCAATGGACGCATGTACTCCAGTATTCTCACAAATATTGGCATACGAATTCATCCGCACTGGTCGTATGGATAAATATGTTGTTTATCTTCGTGATACTTACAAACTTCGCCGTGATGCGATGGTTAATGCAATCAGAAAATATTGCCCAGCTGAAGCAACATTCGTAGAGCCAAAAGGTGGTTTCTTCGTATGGTTGAGATTACCAGACGGCGTTGATACAGATGTATTGTTTGACGAATGTAGCAAAAATGGTGTCGTGTTTGTGAAAGGTTCTGCCTTTACACCTGACGGCAGAGACAACCGCCACATCCGTATCTCATTCTGTAACGTAAACGAAGAAATCATCGAAAAAGGTGTAAAAATCCTTGGAGATGCAATGCATTCTTTAATGAAAAAATAATAACTAAGTAGTTAGTAACTAGTAGCGAGTAGCGAGAGCCAATAGGCATAAATAATACGCAAAAGCTAAAGTCTTGTTACTCGCTACTCGCTACTAATAGTCTAAAAACAAAATGAATATTTCGTACAATTGGCTTAAACGCTATCTTAAAACTGATTTGCCTGCTGAAGAGTTGGCTAAGATATTGACTTCAATCGGACTTGAAGTTGGATGTGTAGAAACAGTACAAACAATAAAAGGAGGTCTTGAGGGATTAGTCGTAGGCGAAGTGCTTACATGTCGCGACCATGAAAACTCAGACCACTTGCACGTTACAACAGTAACTGTAGGTGGCGATCCTGTGCAAATTGTATGTGGCGCACCTAACGTAGCTGCTGGACAAAAAGTTATCGTTGCTACCGTTGGCACTGTACTCTATGACGGAGAGGAAAGCTTCACAATCAAAAAATCAAAAATTCGTGGTGAAGAATCATTTGGTATGATTTGCGCAGAAGACGAAATTGGCGTTGGCACAGCCCATGATGGTATCATGGTATTGCCTGCTGATACAAAAGTTGGTATGACTGCACGCGAATATTTCGGTATTGAAGATGATACTTTGATTGAAGTAGATATCACACCAAACCGTGCAGATGCAACATCTCACTATGGTGTCGCTCGCGACTTAGCCGCTTATTTCAAAGCACACAATATTCCTTACGAATTAAGTCGCCCATCGGTTGATGACTTTAAAGCAGACAATAACGAATTGCCAATTGCTATTGAAGTATTGAATACAGAGCGTTGCCCTCGCTATGCTGGTGTTTCGATTAAAGGCGCAAAAGTGGAAGAGTCGCCAAAATGGTTGAAAGATGCTTTGCAAGTGATTGGATTACGCCCTATCAATAATGTAGTCGATGCTACAAACTACATCCTCCACGCTTTCGGTCAACCATTGCATGCCTTTGATGCTGACAAAATTAAAGGTGGTAAAGTAGTAGTTGGCACAGTGGAAGAGGGTCGCAAATTTACTACTTTGGATGAAGTAGAACGCACACTCTCAGCTGAAGATTTGATGATTTGCAATGCCGAAGAGCCTATGTGTATCGGTGGTGTATTTGGTGGCTTGGAATCAGGTGTAACTGAAAATACTACAAATATCTTCATCGAATCGGCTTACTTCAACCCGGTATCTATCCGTAAGACAGCTCGTCGCCATGGTTTGAATACAGATGCAAGTTTCCGTTTCGAACGTGGTATAGACCCACATAACACAATTTATGTGCTCAAGTATGCAGCAATGTTGATTAAAGAGTTGACAGGTGGTACAATTTCATCAGAAATCACAGACATCTACCCTACTCCGCTAAACAACTTCGAGGTAGATATCACTCTCAATAAAATCCATACATTGATTGGTAAAGAGATTGAAGTTGAGCAAATTGAGCGCATCTTTGAAGGTCTTGAGATGAAAGTGTTGGAGAAAAATTCGGAAGGATATAAATTAGAAGTACCTGCATATCGTGTTGATGTTCAACGCGATGTGGACGTGATTGAAGATATTCTTCGTGTCTATGGCTACAACAATGTAGAATTGAGCGATAGATTGACATCGAATCTCAGTTTCTCGAAAGGAGTTGACTCTACAAAATGGGAAAACTTGATTTCGGAACAATTGACTGCGAATGGATTCAACGAAATATTGAATAACTCGCTTACAAAATTGGCTTATTACGAAGGTCTTACAAGTTATACAGCAGAGACTTGCGTGCGCATTATGAACAGCTTAAGCCAAGACTTGAACGTGATGCGTCAGACTATGTTGTTTGGTGGTTTGGAAAGCATTGCGCGCAATGCTAACCGCCAAAATGCAGACTTGAAATTCTATGAATTTGGTAATTGCTACCACTTTGATGCTGAAAAACGCAAAAATGCCGAAGGCTCATTAGATGGTTACAGTGAAGAATATCACTTGGCTTTGTGGATTACTGGTCGTAAAAATTCACTCAACTGGGCAGCTTCAAACGATAAAGTAAGTTTCTATCAATTAAAAGCATACGTACAAAATGTGCTCATAAGAATGGGTATTGACTTGCGCAAAACTCAAATTACGGAGACAAATAACGACTTACTCTCTGAAGCATTGGAAATCAAAACTGTTAGTGGTAAATTATTGGCTACAATCGGTGTGGTTGCGCCTAAACAATTAAAAGCATTCGACATTGAAAATACAGTATATTACGCAGATATTCAATGGAAAGCATGCTTGAAAGAATTGGGCAAACGCAAAATCAGCTATACTGAAATTTCGAAATTCCCTGAAGTAAAACGTGACTTAGCTTTGTTGGTTGACAAATCAGTACGTTTTGCTGAAATCGAGAAAATTGCATTCGACACTGACAAGAAATTGTTGAAAAACGTGACATTGTTTGACGTTTACGAAGGCAAAAACTTGGAGGCTGGCAAAAAATCATACGCAGTAAACTTCACTTTGCAAGATAAAGAGAAAACTCTCACAGACAAACAAATTGACGGAATTATGCAAAAACTCATCAAGAATTTGACAGAGAAACTTGATGCAAAATTGCGTTAAATAAAAAAAACACTAAAGACAATGCATCAAAAATTTTGATGCATTGTCTTTTTTATATAGTAATCATAGCAGCTATAATTATTATAGCTACTATAGATACTATAGTTAATATAGTTTCTATAAATAAAATAACTCCCTCCCATAAACCAATGAACAACCACATATTATTAATCGAAACTATAAAAAAGCAATTAAACTTTGAGCCAACGAGACAACAAAAAGAATTGATTGACTTATTGGCTCTGTTTTGTTGTATGCCGACAGAGACAAAAGCTTTTATCTTGAAAGGATTTGCAGGTACAGGTAAAACCTCGATTGTGAGTGGTTTAATAATGGCAATGAAAGTTTTAGGTCAATCCACTATACTATTGGCCCCAACGGGGCGTGCCGCAAAAGTATTAAGCAATTATTCAAATCATAGCGCATATAGTATTCATAAAATAATATATCGACAAAAATCAGCTGGCGACTTTACTTTTAACCTAAATTATAATTCCCACAAAAATACATTGTTCATTGTCGATGAAGCATCTATGATAGCCAATCAAAGTGGGTCGGGCGTTGAATTTGGATCTGGACGACTGTTGGATGATTTGGTTGAATATGTATATTCAGGCGATAACTGCTCTATGATTTTGGTTGGTGATACGGCTCAGTTATTACCTATAGGGCAAAGTTCATCACCTGCACTAAATAAAAACATTATAGATGGATATGGTTTAGATGTTATGGAGTATCAACTGACTCAAGTTATACGACAAGCAGGTGAAAGTGGAATATTATTTAATGCTACAAAAATACGACAAGCAATAGAAAAAGAACCTTTTACTCCGATAAAATTAAATCCAAATTTTGATGATGTGAAAGTAGTGAGTGGAGAAAATTTAGTAGAAGAATTAGAAACATCATATAGCCAAGTAGGAGAAGAAAATGCAATTATATTGACCTACTCAAACAAACGAGCCGTCCTTTATAATCGAGGAATAAGAGGACAAGTAATGATGAAAGAAGACGAATTATCAACTGGTGATTATTTGATAGTTACAAAAAATAATTATTACTGGTCGAAGCCCTACGACACTCTCAACTTTATTGCAAATGGCGACATTGCTGAAATAATACGAGTGGGTAAAGATTATGAGTTATACGGAGCCAGGTTTGCCGATTTAACTCTACGTTTGATAGACTACGATGTTGAAATAACAGCTAGAATATTGATAGACTCTCTATATACCGAAACACCTTCGGCTCAAAATGCGCTAAATGACCGATTAGTAAATACTATCGCTGAAGATTACACCGAAATAACCAACAAGCGACAATTTTGGCAAGAGATGCAAAAAAATGAATTTTATAATGCACTACAAGTCAAATTTGCATACGCCATAACTGGTCATAAATCACAAGGTGGATCATGGGATCATGTTTACATTGACCAAGGTTATATTACAGAAGAAATGATAACACGAGAATACTATCAATGGCTATATACAGCAATAACTCGTGCCAAAGAAAAAATTTTTTTAGTAAATTTTTCAAAATATTTTTTAAAATAATTGTAAATATAGAAATATATGTGTAACTTTGTGGACTAAAGTAAAAAAAAACAAAAAAATATATAAAACAAAAAATATGAATATGAAAAAATTATTATGCTTAATTGGGTTATGCAGTTTGCTATCTAGTTGTATTACAGACGTGAAATTAGACGATGTAGATACAGATATTTCATTAAATCCGGCATTAGCTTTACCAATAGGTAATGTTCATGCTCATATAGTAGACCTCTTATCATTTGTAGATTCCACATATTTAAAAGAAGATACAAGTAATGGCATG
>JAZQRP010000193.1:0-64510 GCA_045629685.1 Candidatus Aphodosoma sp.
AATGCTGCTCACCCAGCTGAAATCTGTGGTATGCACGATATCTATGAGCCACTCGATCCTCCTTGCCGCGAAGCAATTCCAGTATATAAACCATCTGACCGTTGTGGACAACCATACGTACAAGTTGACCCAGCTAAAATCATTGCTGTAGTCAACACTAATCGTCCTAACGAAGTAGGAGGCTTCTCTCCAGTTGATGAAGTAACTGCTAAAATCGGTGAAAACGTAGCAAACTTCCTCGCTGCAGAAATCAAAGCTGGTCGCATCCCAGCATCATTCCTCCCTATCCAATCAGGTGTAGGTAATATCGCTAACGCAGTGCTCGGTTCTCTTGGTGCTAACCCTGATATTCCACCATTCGAAATGTATACAGAGGTAATCCAAGATGCAGTTATTGGTTTGATGAAAGAAGGTAACTGTAAATTTGCTTCAGGTTGCTCGTTAACAGTTTCTAACCCAGTGCTCGACGAAATTTATAACGACCTCGAGTTCTTCAAAGACAAACTCGTTCTTCGTCCACAAGAAATCTCTAACAATCCAGAGGTTGCTCGTCGTCTTGGTCTTATCACTATCAACACTGCTCTTGAGGCTGACATCTTCGGTAACGTAAACTCAACTCACGTTACAGGTACTAAGATGATGAATGGTATCGGTGGTTCTTGCGACTTTACTCGCAACGCTTATATCTCAATCTTCACTACACCTTCAACTGCTAAAGATGGTAAGATTTCGGCTATTGTGCCTTACGTATCTCACATCGACCAATCAGAGCACTCAGTGAAAATCCTTATCACTGAACATGGTGTGGCTGACCTTCGTGGCAAATCGCCAATCCAACGTGCACACTGCATCATCGACAATTGTGTTGACCCAGAATATCGCGAAATGCTCCGCGACTATCTTGCAAAAGCACCATTGGCACATACACCACTTAACCTCGACAACTGCTTTGCAATGCATAAAGCACTCATCGAAACTGGTGATATGAAAAATGCTAAATTCTAATAACGATTAGATATCTTAATGAAAAAATCTCCATTTGGTTGATGCCGAATGGAGATTTTTTTTATGATTATGCTGATAAAAAGTTCTAAAAATTTGCTTATGCGACAAAAAAGTTGTAATTTTGTCGCATAATTTGCGACGTTATTTGTTTTATAATGTCGCATGACGTAATAATAGAAAGGAATACGGCTATGTATATTCATGAATATGATAATTGGACTAACTTTGTTTGGGATAGTGATCAAGTAAATCTTTTGCTTGATAAGGTGTCTCGTGAACAAGGGCGATTGTATGGACGTTTGAGTGTATTGGGTTTTGAAGATCAGTTGCAAGCTATGGCGGAGAATTTGACCCGTGATGTTGTTTTTTCATCAGAAATAGAGGGCGTACGATTGAATGTGGAGGAGGTTCGATCTTCTATTGCACGACGTTTAGGTATTGAAGGCTATTTTTCTGCTTCGTCGAGGTATATAGATGCAGTAGTAGAGGTTATATTTGACGCAATAAAAAACTACGATAAATTACTTACTAAGGAGAGGTTGTGTGGATGGCAATCTGTATTTTTTCCAATGGGGTTAAGTAATGGTATTTCTATTGAGATTGGACAATATAGAACTCACGAAGAGCATATTGTGTCGGGTTATTTAGGTCGTGAACGAGTTCATTATATAGCTCCTTCGCCAGATAGGATTGAGTTTGAGATGAATAGATTTTTAGATTGGTTTAATTCAAATCAGTCATTATCTCCTATAATTCGTTCTGCTATTGCACATTTTTGGTTTGTTTCAATTCACCCATTCGAAGATGGTAATGGTCGTTTGGCTCGTATTTTAGGAGATATTTTTCTTGCTCGAGCCGATAATAGTTCGTTTCGTTTTTATAATATTACATCAGAAATTAATCGTGATAAAAAACATTACTATGAAGTGCTTGAACGAGTTCAACGAGGCTCGGGCGATATAACCGAATGGCTTGTTTGGTATTTAACAACACTTTATGCAGCCATTTTAGAGGCAGAGGTAAGTGTAAAAAGAATACTTAACAAAAGTATATTTTGGATGAATTATTCGGCACAATCATTGAATCAACGGCAGATATCTACGCTCAATTTGTTTTTAGATGGGTATGAAGGAAAAATAACATCTAAAATGTGGGCATCGTTGAATAAGTGTTCAAAAGATACGGCTATTAGAGATATACAAGATTTGGTGAATAAAAATATATTGCTTGTTGATATTTTAGGCGCTAAGCGTCCAAGTTATTCTATAAACTACAATTCAAAGGAAGTTGATATAACAAAATTGTTTACTGAAGTTCATGTGGAGAGAGGGGAAGAAGAGAGTTTTCTTACGGCAAAATATCGTGAAACAATCGTTTTGCGTGAACGTATATTACAATTAGATGCCGAACGCTATTTAAAAGGTGATTTGCCTTTGAATCATCTATTGAGTAAGTATTGTTCATATTTAATACCTTAAAATGCAAAAATCTTCATTTTGCGATTGCAGGATGAAGATTTTTTTATATCTTTGCGGTGTGTAAAATTTAAAATGCAACTTTAAATTTGTCAAAGTTATGGATAACATTTTAATCGACAGGCAATTATTGTTATCAATTAAAAATATTTTTCAATATTTTTCTGTACTTATGCTCACTGGACCACGTCAATCGGGTAAAACTACACTTTGTAGAAAGCTTCGCGTTGTCGTTTTATCAGAAGGGCAATGCGAGAGCCTCTAAACGTGGAACGACAACAGTCGGAATCCACGTTTTTTTGTGCTGTTTTGTGATGGTTTTGAGGTTGTTTTTGAGGTGGATTTTGTCGCTTTTTTTAGGAAAATTGGGCGAATTCGTGTGGTTATAAGTGGGACTATTGAATGGTAATGTATTGATTTACAATGGCATGATATTTTGACGAGGGATGAGTTTGTAAATAAATAGGGGGTTGCAAAGTTGCAAAGTTGGGTTAAGGTGTTGATTGTTAGTTGTTTTTGCTGTTTTTGTGGTTGCAAAGTTAAAAATAGAGTTTATTTAACAATTAGAAAATCAGAATATTAGTAACTTTGTAACTTTGCAATTGCAAAGTTAGGTGTATTTTTATTGTTTGAGGTAAAAAATGTAGTCAAAAAGTTTGTGAATTTTGCAAATTGGGGGTGTGAAAGTGGCGGTTTTCTATGGTGAAGGTTGCTTGCACTTTGCTGTTGGGTAGGGAGCGGTTTTTTATTAGTGCATTTTAATAAGTTGTTTATTATGATTAACTTTAATGTGAGTTTGATATAACTTTTATCTCGCACGAAACGCACGAATGATACGGAATTATTTTTTCGCTACGCTCAAGAAATTGTCTGCGTTCGGCATAGTCTAAGTAAGCTTGACTTTGCTCTCGCTTATTCCAATTTTCCCACAGATAACACAGATTTCTCGGATATTTTTCTTCCTTTACTATTCGATTTTTATCAAGATTTTGTTTGTATTATATTGGATAATATTCCTTCATATCATTCAAATACAAACTGCCATACCAATCTGAATTATATACCATGACATGCGAACCATTTGTTTTATCAAAAGCATGTAGGTACAAATCTCGGATGACCGACTGAGGATTCTGCTCTAGGTGCGACAAAATAGACGCTGTAAAAGTATTTGAAAGATCCACACCAATCTCATCGTCGAACGCATACGCCTTTGATGGCTCATAAGGATTAGCAGCTGTCATCATCAACAAACCAGGAATGCCTGTGCAGCCTTCGCCAACAACACCAGAATAGCAAGTCTCAATGATAGCAAACTGCTTACGGAATTTCATCGCTGAGAACATCTCACGAGCAAACTCTGGAGTCAAATCCTCACTCTCCTTCCACGACCAACCCCTCTTCGTGCCATGTCCGCTCCAGAAAAATAGTACATTGTCATTCTCATTGCTGCCTAATGTCACTGGATATGCCTCTGATGGTTCGCTGGTCAAAATTTGTTTCAAATCCTCAAGTGTCAAATCACCCAACTTGTAGTCAATCTGTACATTTTCATACAAGTTCTCGCCTGATATTTCCCTACGGACTACTCCTGGCAACGGATTCTGTTCATTGTAGGCTATATCATCTGCCATAATCAGAATGATATGGTCATCATCATATCCCTTTCCTTTCAGATACTGATAGAATCCCAGCACATCTGCCTGATGACGATAATTATACCATCCCTCAGATCCTGCCACCAATACCGCATAATTATCATTCAACTCAGGATAGTTGATTTCATTACTGCTTTCTCCGAAATCCTGAATATGCTCCTTCTTCCACTCCCAAGCTGCCACAGGTGAAGAGGAATGTCCTTCACCGTTTCTACTATAATAGTCTATGATAACCATTTCGCCATTATACGTAATCCAACGAGCATACGATGTCGAACGAATTGTAGTATAGTATTCCGAATTAAAGTCCAACGTACCCGTCGCACCGCTTATTGCTGGAGTCTCGCCAGCCATAATCGCATGATAATAATTAGAAATCATACCGGCTGTCCATCCTCCCTGAGAATCAGCTTTTCCATTCAGTAATGCCGACACAGCCTTGTTCAAATCCTCTTCTTCATTCTTCTCAGCCCAAATTGTAGCAAGAGTAGTGATGAGTACAGCATCATACACTTCGGCTTCGCCCGCAAACGGTACTCTATCGTATAAAGCGTCGTACGATACGCTAAAGCCGGAATTCGGGTGGCTGGCAGGAGCAAGGCCGGAAATATAGTCAACTGGGTATTCGCCCTCAAGAATGGTCTTGTTGTACGCCCTGTCTGTAAACATCAAGGCAATACCTCGTCCATCTTCTGACTCATACATAAAGCGGTCGATATAATCCTGTACTGGAATAACATCATCAGCTGTAACCGGCGCACATACGATAGCATCAGCTCCGCTGTCAATGATTCTATCAAGGCAGCTTTCAAGTTCGCTGGACTTGCTATAAGTCTCAATGCTGACAGGCTCCAGATTCAGCTCCACTGCCTGGAATGCAAACCAGTCAACAAAGGTCTGTCCATACATATCGTCAGCCGCAAGCAGAGCAACCTTCTTAAATTCCGGGTGCTCATTCGAAATACAAGAAAGAATAATTTCACTCTGCGACACATCCGTTTCGCACAAGCCCCATAGGAATCCACGGTGTCCGAAAACTCGAGGCAACTCTTGTGAGGTCGAGAATGTAAACAGAGGTTTGATGTTCTTCTTCTTTTTCGCAAGAGCAAGGGCCAATTTCTTGGTGTTTGCAGAAACGCTGCATCCGATGACCCCTTTGATATCTTCACGATTTGAAAGCGATACGCTGACCTCGGTGAGATTGACCGATTCCTCATCATACCACTCATATACGACCTTTACGCCAATATATGCTTTGCGGATATTTTCTGCTGCCCATTCTAAAGAGTTATTCCAAATGGCTTTACGGTCCTTTTCGGGAAGAACTACAGCGATTCTCACTTCCTTCAACTCTGTCGGATTTTCTGGCAATCTTTCACACGACAAAAGCGTACATATAAATAGCGATACAACAAAAATATTATTGATAAGATTCTTCATAACTCTGCTCAATTTCTATAATACGGTTTCTGATATCAGAAATGTCCAGGAAGAAATCCGCTGACATTCCTTCCGAAAAGACCATTTCCTCGTATCCTGATGGATATGTAAACTTCTGATGATATGGAATCTTCTTCTTCTTCAACAAATCTCCAAGCACATCGACAACGGCTTTGTCCATATGCTTGACTACCGACATGGTTATCATAGATGAGAAGAAACCCATATCGTCATCCATTCCTACAGCCAAGTTGTAGCTTTCACGCGAAAAGCGGTACATTCCTTTGTTGGATGCTCCAGCAGCAGAAAAATAGTACATATACTCTCCGTCACTCTCCAGACAGAATCGATATGCTTCGTCCTGCATTCGATATCCACCATCTGGCTCCTCGCTGAGATAATGTATATCGCATCCAGTGCCACCTGCTGCCAAATATCCGTCCCTATATCCGTCAACGGCACGCTTCACCTGTTTGTCGTGAGGATTGGCAGCAATTATCAATGCCTTTTGCTCTTCGCCATTGTTATCAAGCACGCAGGTTGCTCCTGCAAGATAGCTGGCGGCATAACAGCCTACAAAGAAGGTATATATACCGTCATACTCTCGCTCGGTCTCAAACATTAGCACATCCTTTCGGTGGTCTTCGGGAAGGACAATATCCTCCAACAAATACTCGTACTCGCTACCCGAAAACACAAACAGCGAGCGATTACATAAAACATCCAACGTATCACTGAGCCAATTTTCATAAATCTGGACGCCTTGCTCCTTTTTTTCGGGAATATGTATAGCCAATGTAAAACCGTATTTCACAGCAGCTTGCTGAAATCCTCGCAGAATCTTGTCGTTATAGCCTTGGTCGCCGACACCTCCGGGTGAAAGGACCACTTCCACTCGGTAATTATGAATAAAACCAATTTCCTCCTTCCTACACCCTGTAAAAAGGAGGAGGAAGAAGGAAATAATAGTAAACGTATATGTAAATCTACGCTTAAATGTCATGAATTAGTCAACTGCAGGGATGGTTTCGATGTACATATAGCGGTACATGTAGTAAGTAGTAGTAACTGCACCAGCGAGTTTGCCTTTAGGCTCATCAAAATCTAGGCATGCAACACCTTCAGCTGGCCAAAGATAAGGCATAATCTGTTGTAATAGGAACTCTGAGCAACCTGTAGCATTTTCACCATCCTGAGGACTCCACATATATCCCTTTGCATCCATCTCTTTCAACATGTTGTTCCAGAAGGTCTGGTTGTTGTTATAGAACTCAAGCACCTTCTCTCCTTGTGGTACAGTAGGGAGATATTTGAAAGCATCACCTGTGTAGTAAGCACATCTTGGATGGTAGAGTATATCACCATCATCATTAGAGTCAGGGGAAATCCATACCAAGATACCCTCCTTGCCGTCTGTATTGCCCTGTATGCAATAGAAAGGAAGCTTTTTCAATTCAGGGGCGAAAGTAAGGCTAGTCCAAAAGCTCTTATCTTCCCATTTCAATTCGTAAGTCTCGATTTCATAAATCTTGCCTGCCTCGACTTTTTCGAAAGCCGCATTCTCTGGCCAAAGCTTCGAGTCAATAAAATTAAACTCGCTAATTTCCTTAAGGTTGGTACCTTCTGCTACAGTCATACGTGCAATCACACGACCGCCATCCTCTACAGCACGGAATGATACGCTACCCTGAGCTTTACCTTCGTAATCTGTGAGATTGTAGTCGTAACCTCCATCAACCTTTGTAGCCTCTTTTCCTGGTGCTACCCAACTGAGGAAAATCTTTTCAGCTGCGGCATAGCTAACAGCAGGTGCCGAGATAACATCAGGCTGAGACTCATCGAGAGGCTCACCGTAGACTCTTCTGACAACTTCACCATTATTGTCAACCACCACGATGCTACCCTGTAACCAATTTAATGCATCGTATGCTGTAATCTCAGTCTGGTCAGCATCAGAGTTAGGGTCATGCTTGTCAGCCTCTTTCTGAGGGTCTTTCTCACAAGATGTCAACGGCATCGCTGCGACTGCCATCAACATGAACAA
Organism: Candidatus Aphodosoma sp.; assembly: GCA_045629685.1. GTDB lineage: Bacteria > Bacteroidota > Bacteroidia > Bacteroidales > Paludibacteraceae > Aphodosoma. The sequence continues at coordinate 7,623 of JAZQRP010000193.1, forward strand.
ATAAAACAAATTCTTTTTCATAATTTTTTTACTTTTTGTTTAAATTTATTGTTTGATAATTTGATAATATATACAGAAAAAGGCATTACATACAAGGCTACGGAGTTGCCATGTGTAATGCCAATACTAATTTATAGACCGCGTTTCGCGGTTAACTAATTGATTGTTAGAATATTTATAGGGGGGGGGGTAAGTGTTGCGAACAATGACTCCGATGCATTTGCATAGGAGATAGAACTATTGCTGTATGTATTAAAAAGATGATTCATTACTAAATTAGGTATTTTTCAGTTTGCAAAGTTACTAATTTTTTTGCAAATAGCATGCTCTTTTTTTTTGTTTTTTGTTTTATATGAATTTAAATGGTTGATTGTTCAACTATTAAATGAGGTATTGTAGATAGAATAATTTTATTTTGAAGGTTGATGTTGTTTTTGGGTGTGGACAAGCCATTTGTTTACGGAGACTTGAGCTATAGAGAGATAAATTTTTTTTCTTGTGATAAAATTTGGTCATTACAAATATATTGTGTAACTTTGCAATCGGATAAAGTTTACTATATGGTGGTCCACTAATGAGTGAACTTTGTAATATGATGAATTTCAAGATTTTTAATTGTTATGAAAAGTATAAATCGTCCTTTTGTATATGGCATTTCTGTCTCTGGTGACAATTTTACAGATCGAGTAAAAGAGACTCAACGCTTGAAAATTAATTTTGAAAATGGTCAGAATGTTATTCTGATTTCGCCTCGTCGTATGGGTAAAACTTCATTAGTCCGTAGAGTGCAAGAATTGGTTGATGCTACTATTGTGCAAACCGTATATATCGATATATATGATTGTAGAACAGAGTATGATTTTTATAATAAATTTGCTACCGCAATAATGAAACAAACTGCTAATAAAATAGATTTGGCTTTAGAAAATATTAAGCAGTTTTTAGTTCGTCTTACCCCAAAAATATCATTTTCGCCCGATTCAACTTCAGATTATGCTTTGTCTTTAGGAATAACCCCTAAAGAATATTCGCCAGAAGAGATTCTCCAATTGCCTGAATTAATTGCTCAGAAGATTGGTAAGCACATTGTGATTTGTATTGATGAATTTCAGCAAGTTGGTGAATGGACTGATAGTTTGACAATACAAAAACGAATGCGTGGTGTTTGGCAACATCAACAGCATGTTTCATATTGTTTATTCGGTAGTAAACAACACATGATGACCAATTTATTTCAAAATAAGCGTATGCCTTTTTATCAATTTGGCGAGCCGAATTATCTAAAACCTATACCGACAGAAGATTGGATACCTTTTATCCAAAATAAATTTAGCGAAAGGGGGTTGGAAATTGCTGAACATTATATAGTGCAAATATGTGACGTCGTTCAAAATCAGTCATCGTATGTACAACAATTAGCATGGAATGTTATGCTTAATACTGAATCGGTGGTCTCTGATGAAGAGTTGAATATGGGGATAAATGATTTACTTGCACAATGTACACCTCTTTTTATTGAGCAAATAGGTTCGCTCTCATCGTATCAATTGAACTTTCTGAAAGCTATTATTGATGGGCAACATAATCAATGGACTTCGCAAGAGGTGTTGAGTAAATATAATCTAGGGACAAAATCTAATGTGTCAAAGATGCAAAAAATTCTTGTTGAGAGAGATTTTGTAGAACAACGTAATGGTGGCTTATATATGTCGGACCCTATGTTGCAATTGTGGTTGAAACAATATTAATTTTTTTTGTGACGTCTATTTTACCATCGAAGTTGATTGGTTTTAGCGGACGCTCGAGCCGAGCGTCCCTACATTGGGGGAGGGGAGAATATGTGGGAGTGCTTTGGCGGACGCTCGAGCCGAGCGTCCCTACAATAAAACGGCTACTCGATTTGGGTCGGGTAGCCGTTGTTGTATGTGGTGTTATCGGGGGATTTCGATGACTTCGAGGTTTTTGATTTCGCCTTGCTCGATGTCGAAACGCAGTAGGGTGCGGACTTGGTGGAAGCCTTGAAGTCCTGCTGCACCTGGGTTCATGACGAGCATGTTGTGGTGTTGGTCGTACATGACGCGGAGGATGTGGCTATGTCCGCAGATGAATAGGTTGGGTTTTACTTCAAAAATCTTTTTAAGAGCACGGGCATCGTATTTGCCAGGGAAGCCACCGATGTGGGTCATGAGTATCTTGATGCCATCGATTTCGAAAGAGAGGAATTCGGGGAAGTCGTATCGGATGTCTTGTCCGTCGATGTTGCCATGCACAGCACGAAGTGGGGCAAAGGAGCGGAGGCGGTTGACTACGTCGAGCGAGCCGATGTCGCCAGCATGCCAAATTTCATCGCAATCGGTGAGATATTTTTCTATTTTTTTGTCACACACGGCATGAGTGTCGGACATTAGTATGATTTTCATTCTTTAGTAGCGAGTATTTAGTAGCGAGTAGTGAGATACATACCCCCTCGCCCGTTGGGCCCTCCCCCTAATTTAGGGGGAGAATAAGATAGTTGATTCTTCAACTATCAATTCATTTTGCTAACATTCCGTCGAAGAGGGTTTTGATGATGATGTGTCGGTGGTCGCGGATGTAGGTTCCGATGTTGTTTTTGAGGTATGGGGCTTCGAGGCCTTTGAGGGAGTAGTGCATCATCATGGCAGCCCATTGGGTGCTGTGGATTTGGAAGATGCCGAGGCGTATGCCCTCGTCCATGATTTGCTTGATCATACGAATTTCTTTGATGTCGATAGAGCGGCGGGCTTTTTCGACTTCGTAGATGTTGCGGAAGAAGTCGGCACGGAGCGAGCCATTGCGCTCGATAGCCTCTTTAACGGCTTCGAAACGAGTGAAGATATATTCTTCGAGTTTTTTGTCGGGAGAGAGGTCTTTGTTCATTACTACTTGTAGGCGTTCGATGAGGTGGTCGAGCTCGTTTTCGATTACAGCGAGATAGACCTCGTCTTTATTGCTAAAGTAGGTGTATATTGTTCGACGCCCTTTGCCTGATTCAGCGGCGATTTCGTTCATAGTGACATTGGCTTTGCCATACATTGCGAATTGACGGCGGGCTACGTCAACTATCAGTTTACGAGTTTTGGATTGTTTGTTTTGATCCTTTTTCATGGAGAATGTAGATTTGTAGTGCAAAATTACTCTTTTCTTGTCAATAAACCAAATTTTAGAGCTAAAAAATAACACAAAAGGGGTTGTTTGTGCAAGAAATGTTATTTAGGGTGCTTTGTGGTGTATGTGTAGATATGGTTATAGTATGTTTATAATATATTTGTCCTATGTTTATCATATATTTATAGTATATTTATCCTATGTTGTAGTATAGGAGGAGTTAGGGTCCTTCGTCAGTTTAGTTGAAAAATATTACACAAAATTTACATGTAATGTTCTCTTCGGGAATATTATATTTAAACTGCGTTAAAACAAATATAATTTCTGTCGCACCTACGGCGCTTTTTTACTTGTGGGAATCTTTTATCAGGGGTTTACACCCCTGCCTGTGTTATTTCGTCCCTTTGGGACTTTGTTTCGTAAAATTTCTATGAACTACCAAGAGTACTTTTCATTCTGCCTGTTTTATTTCGTCCCTTTGGGACTTTGTTTTAAAATTTCAACTAAGTTGACGAAGAAGCATTTGTTTATCTGAAAAAAAAGAGTTATATTTGCGCGTAATTTTAGATTGCGGGAAATATAAACTTTAAATAACATAATATCTATGACAACATTGATTGAAAATATTGGACGTTTGGTTCAAGTGGAACGTGAAATTCGTCCGTTCGTGGCAGGTGATGCAATGAGCATCTTGCCTGAGATTGAGAATGCTTATCTTTTGGTAGAAGATGATGTGATTAAGGCTTTTGGCCCTATGTCGGAAGCACCTGAGACTGCTGACCAAGTGGTGGATGCAGAGGGACGCTTTGTGTTGCCTGCATTTTGTGATGGTCACACACATATTGTGTATGCAGGTAGTCGTGAGCATGAATTTATTGATAAAATCAATGGTTTGAGCTATGAAGAGATAGCAAAACGTGGTGGCGGTATATTGAATTCGGCTAAACGTTTGCACGATACATCGGAAGATGGACTCTATGAACAAGCACTTGAGAGAGTGTATGAAATGATAGGTTTCGGTACAGGCGCGGCAGATATTAAGAGTGGTTATGGTTTGTCGGTAGAAGATGAGTTGAAGATGTTGCGCGTAATTCGTCGTTTGAAAGAGACTACACCGTTGACAATTCGTGCTAACTTCCTTGGTGCGCATGCTGTGCCTGCTGCGTATAAAGGTCGTCAAGGGGAATATGTGGATTTGATTTGTAACGAAATGATACCTGCTGTGGCAGAAGAGGGTTTGGCAGATTTTATTGACGTGTTCTGCGATAAAGGTTTCTTTACAGTAGAAGAGACAGCTCGTATGCTTGAAGTGGGTGCGAAATATGGTATGCGTCCGAAAATACATGCTAACGAGTTGGATGTTTCGGGCGGTGTACAGGTAGGTGTGAAATACGATGCACTTTCGGTTGACCACCTTGAACGTACGACAGAGGTAGAGATTGAATGTTTGCGTAATTCGAATACTATTCCTACAATTTTGCCAGGTACATCGTTTTTCCTTGGTTTGCCATACGGTAATGCAAAAGGTATGATTGCGGCAGGATTGCCAGTGGCATTGGCATCGGACTATAATCCAGGCTCTACACCATCGGGTAATATGAAATTTGTGATGTCACTCGCATGTATCAACATGAAATTGACTCCAGCACAGGCAATCAATGCGACTACTATCAATGGTGCAGCGGCTCTTGGTTTGGCGCAAACACATGGTTCGATAGCAGTAGGCAAAAAAGCGAACTTGTTTATTACTAAAAAAATACCTTCTATTGATTTTATTCCATACGCATATACAACTGATATTGTTGAGGCTGTTATGTTGAATGGGGTGTTTATACAATGAGAAATCGAAGGTCTTTGAGCCTTGGGCGATAAAATTAGGAATGGGGAATAAGGAATTAATATACACCCTCGGTTTTTGACCACTCCCCTTAACATAGGGGAGTGTTTGAGTGACGAGGAATTGGAATTTTATTTTAGTAAGAAAATGAGTAATGAAACAGAAAAATTAGATACAAGAGGTGTAGCTATTCCTTTTTTTGTATTGTGTCTTTTATTACCTATATCTGATGGTTTTTGGGGGGTAATAATTAAATTTGCAATTATGTGGTTTTGGATGGTATGGTATGTGGCGCTCTTAAAACATGCGCATTTAAAAATAAAAAAACATTCTTATTCTGGAATAGTACCCTTTATAGTATTGTTTGTATTTGGTGTGATAATTAATAAGTTTTATTTTGCTATAAATCTGATTTCGACTCTTTCTCCAGAAGATATTTCTTTGGAAACTTTGAGAACTATAAATTTATTTTTATTTTTAGGTTTTGTTTTGTTGGTTATTGGACAAGTATCAATACTCATGAAAGTTATAGCAGCAACAATGACAGAAGAAGAGTTTGAACAGAAGAGGGGTACGATATTGTTTTTGCTTGTTTTTGCTCCTATAGGTGCGATGATAATGAGAAAAGAGGTATGATAATTTAGTTTTTGGTGTATTATGAATTTAAATAAAATTTCTTCGAATGTTTTGGGGTTGATTCTTGTGACTGAATTTATTATGGCGCAAGTGATAGATGGTGTTATGGGGGTGGTGTTTATGTGGCTTACGTTTTTGTTCTGGCAGATTTGGTATCTTATGGTTTTGGAGCGAATACGTATCAAGGCTGCAGAATACTATGATGGGGTTGTTGGACGTTTTAAGGCATCGGTCGGTCTGTTTTTGATAGTTGAAACTGTTTTTAGTGCGTTAAGTATATTGAATATTTTATTACCAAATATGCTTTCGGCTACGATTATGGGAGTGGCTGTATCTGCTAGATTTTTATTATTATCAGTGCTTTTTGTATGGCAGATATCGATGTTGATGAACGCTTTTGCAGCGACTATGTCGGCGGAAGAGTATAAAACGGAGCGTGGCAAAATAGCGCTTATGCTTGTGTTTGCGCCGATAGGAGCGTTGACAATGAGGAATTCATAATGCACAATTCATAATGCACAATGCACAATTGCCTTTCGGCATTAATTACTAAACATTAAATTATTTATGACGATAAAAGATCAAGTAAATGGGCTATTTGAACAACAGCTCTCGGTGTGGGAGATGGCGCGTAATAATTTTGAGGGGTTGAAAACTGTACAAATTCGTGAGTTTGATTTTGACGGGTTTGGGGTGAAAGTGCAATTCAATCCAGCGCGTATGGTGTCGTCGGGCGCAAAGGTAGATGCTAAGACTATTGCTCAGCGCAAATGTTTCCTTTGTGCGGCTAATCGACCAGAAGTACAGCGTGGCATAGAGTGGCGTGATTATGATATTTTGATAAATCCGTTTCCGATTTTTCCTCGCCATTTGACTATTCCTCGTCGTGAGCATGTGGACCAACAACTTGTGCCATATATCAGTGATATGTTCGACTTGGCTCGTGAATTGCCTGATTTTGTAGTCTTTTATAATGGACCTAAATGCGGTGCTTCGGCTCCTGACCACATGCACTTCCAGGCTGGTAATGCTGATTTCTTACCTCTTGTGGGTGATTATTTCAATTTGAAAGGTCAAGGTAAATGCACAATGCAATGTACAATTGATGGAGCTGATATATACACAATTGATGATTATTTGAGAGTGGTATATTGTATAGAGTCTTGTGATAGAGATGCTTTGCGTCAGGCATTTATGAAATTGTATAACTCATGGGTGAAAGAAGAGGGCGTTGAGCCGATGATGAATGTTGTGTGTCTTTATAAAGAGTCAACAGTCAACGGTCAATGGTCAACAGAGGGTAAGTGGTATTTGTTTGTGATTCCTCGTGGGGCATTCCGTCCATGGCAATATACTGCCGAGGGTGATAAACAATTGCTCGTTTCGCCAGCGACGGTAGAGGTAAGTGGTTTGTTTATTACCCCTGTAAAAGAGCATTTTGAGCGAATCACTAAAGAGGACGTGGTTGATATACTTACTCAATGCACGATAAAATGAGGAATGAGGAGTTAGGAATGAGGAATTAATCTTTTATTTGTTTTTGTAGATGGCTATAGAACGTAGAAAAAAAGAGTGGGTTGAGTCGGTTGACCCGATGAAAATGTATGTTCCTAAAGAGTTTGGAGCGGAGCAAGATCCACCTAAAATGGAAAAAGCAGATATGGAACAATTGCCAAAATTGGGACAAGAGCCGATAATTACTGTCGGTATAATGCATGCAGAGAGAATAGGATTCTTTTTTGATTCGCCATTTCGTTGTGCCGAGATGCCTAATATTACGTTTGATGGCGAGTATGAAGTTTTACTTTCTGAATCGGGGCGTGTGAGTTTCTTTGAACAAGAGTTTGATTCGTTGCATTTTACGCCTATCGAAGAGCAAGATTATACGTCGGAGGATGGTTATTTCGAACTCGAAGATGTGGTAATTGGTATCAATTTTCATTGGGAGCGCAAAGAGAATCAGTGTTTTAAGGGAGGGCTTACATTTATGGTTGAGCATGGTAAGGTGGTGGCAATAAATGAGATACCTACTGAGGCGTACATATTTTCGGTGATTTCGAGTGAGATGAGTGCAACGGCAAGTCTTGAACTATTGAAGGCCCATGCTGTGATTTCGCGTTCGTGGTTGTTGAAACCTATTATTCATAATGAGCATAATGCGAATGCGGTGCTTGAACGACGAACAGATGATGAGTTGATTAAATGGTACGAGCGTGATTCGCATGAATTATATAATGTGTGTGCAGATGACCATTGTCAACGTTATCAAGGTATTACGCGTGCACGAACAGAGAATGTGCGTTTAGCGATTGAGGCAACGCGAGGTATGGTGTTGATGAACAATGGCGAAATTTGCGATGCGCGTTTTTCTAAATCGTGTGGCGGTGTGAGTGAGGTGTTTGAGAGTTGTTGGGCAGATGTGCATTATCCTTATTTGGAAAGGGTGGTAGATACAAAAGATGCTGATTCGGTTGCCACTGCTCCTGATTTGACTGTCGAGGCTAATGCAGAAGCGTGGATTCGTGGTGAGTATGATTCGTTTTGTAATACTCACGACAAAGAGATACTTTCGCAAGTACTTAATAACTACGATCAAGAGACAACCGATTTCTATCGTTGGAAAGTGGAATATACAACCGAGCAATTGTCTGAGTTAGTTGCTCGCCGTTCAGGTATTGATTTTGGTACTATCGTTGCGCTTGAACCAGTTGAACGTGGAGTGTCGGGTAGATTGACTCGTTTGCGTATAGTGGGCACTAAGCGCACTATGGAGGTAGGTAAAGAGTTGGAAATACGCCGTTGGCTGTCAGAATCGCACCTCTATAGTTCAGCTTTTGTGGTAGATAAGACCGAAAAAGGATTTGTGTTGACAGGTGCAGGTTGGGGGCATGGAGTGGGATTGTGTCAGATAGGAGCAGCTGTGATGGGCGCAAAGGGATATAAATATGACGAAATACTTTATCACTATTTTGTAAATTCAGAATTGAGTGTGTTATATAAATAAATTTTGATATATGGAAAAAAGAATTTCACCTTGGGCGTGGGTATCAACGCTATATTTTTTGCAAGGTATTCCTTATTTTATTGTTAATCAGATATCTGTAGTTATGTTAACAAAAATGGGAGTACCTAATGGAGATATGGCAATGTTTACTTCGTTGCTTTATCTGCCATGGATGATTAAGCCATTTTGGAGTCCGTTTATTGATATTTTTAAGACAAAACGTTGGTGGACTATTACGATGCAGATTATTATGTCTTTAGTTTTTGTTGCAATGGTAATGTCAATACCGCATCCAGATCCAGGACTTATTGCATCGGGGCAAACGCCGATTAGTATGTTTTATGTGACCTTAATTTTATTTGTTATTATAGCATTTGCATCAGCAACTCATGATATTGCGGCAGATGGATTTTATATGATAGCATTGAATTCAGGAGACCAAGCTCTTTTTGTTGGTATTCGAAGTACATTCTATCGTTTGTCAGGAATTTTTGGACAAGGAGCATTGGTTGGATTAGCCGGTTATATTGAATTGAGATATGAAAATATACCAATGTCATGGACTATAACAATGATTTTTTCAGCTGTGCTTTTGGGTATATTGACACTTTATCATATGTTTATTTTACCAAGGCCAAAGAGTGATGCTTCGGTGCTTGATGAAGATAAAAAAGCAACAGTGGGTGAGATTTTAACTGGATTTGCGGATTCGTTTAAGACATATTTTATGAAACCCGGTGTTTGGTTAGCTATCGTCTTTATGTTGCTTTATCGTTTGCCAGAAGGATTTTTGATTAAATTGTGTATGCCGTTTTTATTAGCTTCGCCAGAAGTAGGAGGTCTTGGTATGTCAACAGCTGGAAGTGCACTTGCTTATGGTACAATTGGAGTTGTTTTTCTTACTATTGGTGGTATTTTGGGAGGTATTTATGTTTCGAGAGTGGGTTTGAAAAAGGCTTTGTGGCTTATGGCGCTGGGAATGACATTGCCATGCTTGTCGTTTGTATATTTAGCAATTTATCAACCAACTGAGATTTGGATTATTGCAACAGCTATTTCGATTGAGCAGTTTGGTTATGGATTTGGATTTACGGCATATATGCTTTATATGATGTATTTTTCTGATGGCGAATTCAAGACTTCGCATTATGCGATTTGTACTGCATTTATGGCTATGAGTATGCTTGTTCCTGGTATGTTTGCTGGCTATATTCAAGAGGCATTGGGTTATGTTAATTTCTTTTGGATGGTGATGGTTTGTTGTATAGCAACGTTTGTTGTGACATTCTTTGCTTATCGTAAACTTGACCCTAATTATGGTAAGAAATAAAATAGCGTGATAATGAAAAAACGAGCGATTGCATTAGTGCAATCGCTCGTTTTTTTATGTATATTCTTCTATGTCTTCGATGGTTATTGTGTCGCCGCAAAGGATTATTAGGCGTTCGACGATGTTGCGTAGTTCGCGGATGTTGCCACGCCAAGGTAGTTGTTGTAATTTGGCGATAGCCTCGGGAGTAAATTCTTTGAGAGCGCGCCCTTGTGCGTTGCAGATTGTTTGGGTGAAATGTTCGACTAATAGAGGTATATCTTCGGGGCGTTTTCGTAGAGGTTCTAAGTGGAGGGGGACAACATTGAGACGGTGGAATAGATCTTCACGGAAGTTGCCTTTTTCGATTTCTTCTTGAAGGTTTTTATTTGTAGCAGCAAGGACTCTCACGTTGATTTTGATAAGTTTATCACTACCTACAGGCGAAATCACATTTTCTTGAAGACAGCGTAAGACTTTAGCCTGAGCAGATAGACTCATATCGCCAATTTCATCGAGAAATATAGTACCGCCATCGGCTTGTTCAAATTTACCTATACGCTGTTTTATTGCAGAAGTAAAAGCTCCTTTTTCATGTCCAAAAAGTTCGCTCTCAATTAATTCGGAAGGAATTGCAGCGCAGTTGACTTCAATGAATGGTTTCTCGGCACGTGGAGAATTTTGATATATTTGGCGAGCAACAACCTCTTTCCCTGTACCATTATCGCCAGTAATCAAAACACGTGTATCGGTTTTAGAGATAAGCTCTATCAAATGGCGCAATTTTTTTACGCAAGGCGATTCGCCAATCATCTCATAATCGCGTTGTATCTTCTTTTTGAGAGTTTTAGTTTCTTTTATCAATTTATTTTTGTCAAGAGCATTACGGGTAGATACAAGCAAACGATTTAAGTCTAATGGTTTTTCGAGGAAATCAAATGCCCCTTTTTTAATGCACTCCACGGCAATTTCAATATTACCATGAGCTGACATGATCATAATTGGCGATTCAAACCCATCTTCTTTGAGTTTTTCAAGTAACACAATACCACTAACCCCCGGCATTACGATATCAGTAAGAATCAAGTCATAGTGCTTAGTTTTAGCTTTCTCAAAAGCTTGAGTAGCATCTTCTGCTACATCAACGATATACTTCTCGTGTTCGAGAATGTCTTTGATGGTATTACGTATAAAACGTTCATCATCCACTACCAATACACGTGCCATAAGAGTTAAGTTTTAATTAGTTACTAGTTACAAGTTACTAGTTATTAGTTAGTAGTTATTAGTTAGTAGTTATTAACGATAGACTTGGTTTCTGTTTCTTATTTATTATTACTTGTTTTAATTAGTTCTTTTGGTTTTTGTTCAAGAATAGGCAATTCATCCACATCCCAAACTTCTTCTACATCCCAAAAAGCACGAAGCTCCATGTCGTAAGGGTAATAACATATTTTCTCTGCTTGACGTTTCTCTTTGTAATTGCCTGTATCCCACTTGCCATTACCATTTTCGTCAATAAATAGTCGAGCATAATAGGTATCAGGTTTCATATATTCGAATTTCACTTTTGCTTCTGTAGCAGCTTGTTCTCTTACTATTTTATCATCTTTACTCAATATTTGAATAACCTCTTTACCTGTATAATCAGTCAATTCAAATATCAGAACTGCATATTCCTCAAGCGATTTTGTTTTAAAAGCAAAAGTCTCTTCTTTTGTTGCTAAGCCAATAAAAGAGGTAAATAATGCTGAATCAACAATTAATTGATAGTCTGTTGCTGGTTTCCACTCATATTCTATTTGGTATTGCAAACCTATACTATCACCTTTAAGCAATTTAGCATCTAAATCAACCCAATTTGTATCTACCTTCTCCTGCAATCTATACCATGTTGTATCGTTAGGTGTCATTGCTGTTGGCACATCAAACGATAATACAAACGGAACATAGACATCAAATGTTGTCGATTGATTTGAATTTATAGTATGATACTTTATTTGTTGCTCTTCATTATTATTTTTCTTTTTATTGCTCTTTGGTGCACGATACAAGAATGTAATTGTGTCTGTTTGCCAATAAATTGAATCATCACGCTTTTGATATGTTGTCTCTATTTGCAAAGTATCCTGTTGCCACAAAAGAGTATCAGTAAGCCAATATGTTAATGTATCTTTATTTGTTGATTCTTGTAAAGTATAAGTAAAAATACTATCTACTATATTCAAAGGCTTTAAGATAGGCAAAGAATCACATGTGCTACCAAATTCCAATACTAATTTATGTCTTTCTGGACGAGACGATTTGGATAAATATTGACGATTACTTTTCTCAACAAAAGCAAAAAGAACAACATCATCAGGAGTATATGTATAATTATATTTTGTTACTACTGAATCAATTATAAGTTGTGTAGAATCCACTATATTATTCACAGAGTCAATTATTGCATAGTGCGAGATTGTATCGTATGTAACTTCTGTCGTACAGATAGGAGTGTAAATACTATCATCAAAAGCAATTTGCTCAGTAGGAATATCAAAATAATAATTACTACCAATATCAGAAAGTGCGAAAACATGATACCCACCCTCTTTTATATTGCTTATCGTAAATTTCCCTTCGTCATTTGTTTTTGTAATACGGTCGAAAGGCATAGATGTGAAGGCTGTATCGCTAAGATTACTATGAATTCCGACTATTAAATTAGGTATTGGGTTTAATGTTTCGGAATCAACAATCGTGCCAGACAGCTTTAAAGTATCAATAAAATCGCCTGTTGCAAAACTAAAAGTGAATCCGTCTAATTCATTACGCTCATTATTGTCAATAATTGAGTTTGTGAAATCGATTGTGTATGTAGTTTTTTCTTTTAAGCTATCTTGCAATTCCACATTTACCTTATGTCCCGAAGCTTTAATGATGGCCATACTTGTTTGAGGTGGCGAAATCACCACCTTTTCAAATGTGCTTTGAACAAGAACTATTTCATCGAATGTGAGTTGTATTTTGTTTGATGTTACATTTGTCGCTCCATTTTCAGGCGTGCATTTCAACAATTTTGGTGGTGTTGTATCTTTAGGTCCACCTTGCGGTCCACTACCTCGATTGGCACAACCGAGAATTGTCAAAATACAAAAAGTAATTAGTGATAATATTTTAAAAGTTTGCTTCATAAATTATAAAACAACGATTTAGTATTCAAGTGTAATTTAATTATGAATTGTATAAATGTCTCCTGGCATTTGGTCTATCAATTCATCAAAAACCATTTCGGTAAGTAAAGCCGATGTTTTTTGTATTGACAGATCTAGATTTGTGCTTATTATATTTATGTGTTGAGGTCCTGATTTCAATAAATCTATTACCGATTGTTGCTCTGGAGTCAAATCATTAAACAGAGTTTGTTGAACTGCATTTTTCTCAGGAGCAGTCCAACCCATTAGGTTTATTAAATCTTCTGCTGAAGTAATAATTTCAGCCTTGTGCTGACGTATTAGTTTATTACAACCCTCCGATGTTTTGTCTCCTACACGACCAGGAAATGCCATTACATCACGGTTATAATCATTAGCAATATTTGCAGTTATCAACGATCCTCCTTTTATTGCTGATTCAACAACCACTACCACATCACTTAAACCTGCAACGATACGATTACGTTGTACAAAGTTCTGAGGGTCAGGAGTTGTTTTTGAGAGATATTCAGTCACTATTGCACCTCCCGATTGTATCATTTGTGAAGCATACTGACGATGCACATGCGGGTATATTTTATCAAGTCCATGCGCTACAATACCTATCGTTGGCAATCCATGTTCGAGAGCCGCTTTGTGAGATGCAATATCAATTCCGTATGCCAACCCACTGACAATCACCGTGTCGGGATTAGAGATGGAGAGAGTTTTAACAAGTTCATTTGTCAAATCTCGCCCATACTTTGTAGCATTGCGAGTGCCTATTATTGCAACAAACTTTTGTGAATTGAGATTGCAATTCCCATATTGATAAAGTATTTGAGGTGCATCACTACATTGAGCTAAACGAACAGGATAATCATTTGATCCAAAAGGAATTGCTTTAATCCTATTTTTCTCAATAAATTCGATTTCTGCTGACGCTCGACGCAAAGCCTCTTGTCTATATCCTTCATCCGAAATATAAGCTCCAACGCCACCTATTTTACGTAACACATCAGGCGATTCCTTAAATACCGCCTCTGCCGAACCAAGATGCTCTATCAAGATGCGTGCAGTGCGTGGACCCACCATAAATAATTGAGTCAAAGCTATATCATATAATAAATCTTTCCCCATCTTTTTATTTTTTGTAGTTTCTGTAAACACAAAGAACCCCAATAGCCAAAATCACTCCAAACGTATTAGCTATAAAATCATATATCGAACCCGCGCGCCAAGGCAAAAAACATTGTATTATCTCCATTAAAGTACCAAATCCTACTGAAAATAAAAACGCAAAATACAAATGTCTTTTTGTTATTTCCTTACGCCAATATGATGTCAAATCAAATATGAATGTTAGAGTTACACCAAAATACATAATAGTATGCACAATTTTATCAGCACTTGGTACGTCTGTTTTTGGCAATACCCCTGTATTGATCGTTGAAAGTATCAACACAAGGGTACACACCAATATCGTAGGAAAGTAACGCATCTATTTCTGTTGAGAATTAAAATACCTAATTACTAATTAGAAATATTTCACTTCTGTGCCATAAATGCTTGTCAACAAGTTATTTGCCAAGCGACTTGCTCCAAAACGGAACAATTCATTAGTCATCCATTCTTCACCCAATACAGTGCGAACGATAGTGTAATATTCAACAGCCTCTTTTGTTGTAGAGATACCACCTGCAGGTTTAAGACCTACTTTAATGCCTGTTTTTTCGTAGTATTCTTTAATAGCTTGACACATAATGTATGCTGCTTCTAATGTAGCTGAACGCTCTGTTTTGCCTGTCGATGTTTTGATGAAATCAGCACCTGCTGCCATAGCCAACAACGATGCTTGTTTTATCTCTTTTGTGTTGTGCATCAAACCACTTTCGAGGATAACTTTCAAGTGTGCTCTATGACAAGCGTCTTTAATCTCTTGCAATTCTTCATATACTTCAGTATGGAAGCCGCTAAAGAATTTACCAAGCGAAATGACAACATCAATCTCGTTAGCACCTGCAGCTGCAGTCAATGCTACTTCTGCAATTTTTGCTTCAATGAATGTTTGTGACGATGGGAAACATGCCGAAACTGCTGCAATATTTACACCTTCAGTTTCCAATGTAGCTTTTGTAACAGGCACCAATGCAGGATATACGCACACTGCTGCTACATTAGGCATTTCAGGATATTTCGCTTTAAATTCATTAACACGCTCCATCATGCCACCGATTTTATCTTCTGTGTCAGTGCTATTAAGCGATGTAAGGTCAATTTGGTTAAAACATTGTTTCCACACCTCAACTGTATTATATTTGTCGAAGTTTTTTGCAATAATCTCTTTTACTGCTTCAGCTACACTTTCGTCTGTGAAGTTGAAGTCGTACTCGATGTAAAGTTGTATTAATTTTTCGATATTTTAGATTGTTAGTAACGAGTAGCGAGTAACAAGTAACAAGATTTACTCGCCTTGCTCGTTTTGTTTTATTCTTTTCTTTGCGAGTCAATCAATATCGTAACTGGTCCATCATTCAACAATTCCACCTTCATATCAGCACCAAACTCTCCAGTGCCAACCTCTTTGCCCAATAATTCCGATACTTTAGCACAGAATTTTTCATACATCGGTATCGCAAAATCAGGTTTAGATGCTCTAATATAACTTGGACGATTACCTTTAGCAGTCATCGCATGCAAGGTGAATTGACTGACAATCAATATTTCACCTTCAACATCCATTACCGAGCGGTTCATTACGCCATTCTCATCGTCAAAAATACGTAAATTCACCACCTTTTGTGCCAACCAATTGATATCTGCATCGCTATCAGCATCTTCAATGCCAACTAATATCAATAAACCTTTTCCTATTTTCGATTTTAGCACACCCTCAATCGTCACCGAGGCATGCGTAACACGTTGTATTACTAATCTCATAACTCCATCAAACGCTTACCAACAATCTCTGCTGCCAAATACACCAATTCCCCGCAAGGGCGCTTTTTATAATATTCCTGAGTGCGAGCCGATGGAGTAGGGTCCTCTTTTTTGCAAGTTAAACCAAGCAATTCTCGACAAATAATTGAACCATTCTCTTGTCGGAAATCTTCAGCAACTTGTTGAACCAAAGCATAATTCGCCTTTTTAGCCTCAGCATCTTTATTATCGGCAGGTATCGCCATCGATGCCACCATAAACATACCTGTGCAAGCACCGCACACTTCACGCAATCTACCCATACCACCACCGAAACTCGATGCAAATTTCGAAGCTAATTCAACATCTAAATCAAACAAATCAGCGTATGCCATAAACACCGATTGCGAGCAATTATAACCATCCTGAAAGAAAGCTTTTGCCCTTTCAGCTCTCTCTTTGACAAGTTGAGAATTGAGAGTTGAGAGTTGAGAATTTTTCATAAATTATTTTTATAATTTTATATTTATAAGCATTAAACCAACACAAAATCCAATTGCTTTTTCACCAAATCAGCCTTTGCAATTTTCACAGTCAATTCATCGCCCAACTGATAGCGTTTGCCCGTATATCGCCCTACAATGCAGTAATTTTTCTCATCAAATTCATAGTAATCATCATCGAGACAACGAACAGGAATCATACCCTCACATTTATTTTCATTTAATTCCACATAGATACCCCAATCCGTAACTCCCGAAATCACACCATCATACACCTGCCCAAGACGCTCGCTCATATATTCCACTTGTTTATATTTAATCGAAGCTCTCTCTGCCGATGCAGCCAACTGCTCCATATCCGACGAATGCTCGCAATACTCCTCATATTCATTTTTGTTCACCGAATGTCCCTCTTCAAATAAATATCGAGTTAATAATCTATGCACCATCATATCTGGATAACGACGAATAGGCGATGTAAAGTGAGTGTAATAATCAAACGCCAAACCATAGTGCCCAATATTTTCAGTCGTATAAGTAGCCTTAGCCATCGAGCGGATAGCAAGTGTTTCAATCAAATTCTGTTCACGTTTGCCAGTTACCTGGTCAAGCAAATTATTGATTGCTGCCGACACCACCTCGCTCTTACCTGTAGTTTTCAGTTTGTAACCAAAACGTTTGATAAAAGCACTAAAATTCTCCAATTTATCTGGATTAGGCACATCATGCACACGATAAACAAACGTTTTAGCTTTAGCTTTAGCACCTTTCACCGCTTTAGGTTTACCAATATGAGTAGCCACTGTCTTGTTTGCCAACAACATAAACTCTTCAATGAGCATATTCGACTCCTTAGCCTCTTTGAAATATACACTCAAAGGTTTACCCTTCTCATCAATTTCAAATCTCACTTCCACTCTGTCAAAAGCAATAGCCCCCTTAGCAAAACGCTTAGTTCTCAGTATTTGCGCCAGTTCGTTGAGTTTTAGTACCTCTTGGGCATAATCACCTTCGCCAGTTTCGATTATTTGTTGTGCTTCTTCATATGTAAATCGTCTATTCGAATTTATCACAGTGCGACAAATCTTATAATCCTTCACCTCAGCGAATTCATCAATATGGAAAATAACAGAATAAGCCAACTTATCCTCATTCGGACGCAATGAGCAGATATTATTACACAATCTTTCAGGCAGCATAGGCACAGTCCTATCCACCAAATACACCGATGTAGCACGCTTATAAGCCTCTTTATCAATGATTGAGTCAGGGGTTACATAATGAGTTACATCGGCAATATGCACACCAATCTCCCACAATCCTGTCTCTAACTTACGAATAGAAAGTGCATCATCAAAGTCCTTAGCATCACGAGGGTCAATAGTAAACGTCACTACATCACGCATATCTATGCGACGTGCAATCTCCTCATCATCAATCTTATCTGATATCTCATTAGCAGCATCTTCCACCTCCTGAGGGTAACTATATGGCAACCCGAACTCAGCCAAAATAGCATGCATCTCAGCATCGTTGTTGCCAACATCGCCAAGCACTGTAACAATCTCACCAATAGGATTTTTTTCCTTGCTTACCCATTCCACGATGCGTCCCACACAACGTTGCCCATCTTTTCCGCCATTCAATTTGTCAAGCGGAATAAACATATCATGCGTCAACAGCTTCTTATCTATATTGAGAAAAGCAAAGGTAGGTTTAACCTCCAAAATACCCACAAATTCAGTCTTTTTGCGTTCAAGCACATTCACCACCTCGCCCTCTTGTTCTCTACCCTTACGACGAGGGAAAAGCACAACTTCCACTCTATCTCCATTCAACGCACAACCCATCGAACGCTCAGCAATCCACACACGTTCGCCTCCATCATCAGGGATAAGATAAGTCTTTTTAGCTACCGATTCACGGTCCAATACACCTGTCACAGTCTGACGGCGCATATTAGCCTTATATTTACCTGCGCTAATACGTTGTATCTTACCAGCTGCCTCTAAGTCAAACATAGCATCAACCACACGCTCCTTCATCACCGACTTCTTCAATCCTAAAGCCGCTGATACCTGCTTATAATTAAAAGGCTTAGTCGAATTCTCATTAAAAAAATTCAACACCTGACGTGTTATAGCCTCTTTCGTAAAATTACCTTTTGCCATATTTCAATTTTCATTTTTTGCAATCATTTCTCACTCCTCATTATTTCAATATCAATTATTCCATAACAGTAAGGCGCAATTTCATACGGATTAAATGTGTAGATGATACTACTATCAGTTAAAGCAAAATTGCCGTTTGGTTCAATGTACCAATCATTATAAAATTCATCCTCTGTAGGCAATAAGCTTTCCGCTCTCAATGCTTTAGCCTTTTCATCAAGCAATTTACCAACTTTGCGCTCAAATCCTTGTCCAAAAATATCCTCTTCCGTTAGTTGTTCACCTGTTTTGATATCAAAAACATAATTGATTTTGGTATTCATACCATGTGCACCACCAGCGTATGTGTATAACTCTCGTTGATACGACAAGATATTTGAATCACAATATAGGACATTGCCTTTTATGTGAGTTTCAAAATTGCATAATTGTGCATTACTCCTTTCTGTCGTGATTTTTGCTCCGCTCGGCAATCCAAACAAGCTTGATTGCTCTCGCTTACCGCAAAAATTGTGCATTTTTCGCCAAGGCTCAAGACCATTGGTTGTGCATTGTGCATTGTCATAAATTTCTTCATACACTTTTTCATACTCAACAAAAGAGGAATCGGCATATACTTGCAATGCCTTTTTTGTAGAGTAGTTTGCAAATTCCGAACCAAACAAACCATATAGAATATTCTCTTGCAACAATTTATACGAATCACCTATCTTAGCTGTAGGTAATTCTATCTCTCCCGTAAATTCAAATTGCAAATTTAATTCTTCATTAACAATCTCGCAACTATATGACTTTGTGTCAAACAAATCATTCTTTTTCGAAGAACACCCAACTAAAGTGATAATCAATAATATAAATAATATTTGTTTCATGTCGTGACGCATTTTTACTAATTTGTATTATCTATATATTCTGACTTATATTTTGTTTATTTTAAGTGCTTTTTCGTTGTTGGTTGTTTTGATAATTAGCAAATAGATATTTTGATTTAAGTTTTGAATGTTTAATGTTGCTGAGTTTGTGTTTGGTTCGATAGAGATAATTTTTGTTCCAGTTATGCTATATATTGTGGCATTTAATATGTTTTCTTCAGCAGAGATGTTTATGATGTCAGGGGTTTTAGTTGGATATACGATTATGTTTGTATGTTCAGTATTTTCGATTGTTGTTATGTCTGTGGTTATTGTAAATGGAAGGAGGTTTTGACTTGTTGGTGTTAGCATTTTCCATTTTATGTTTTCTTCGAATGGACTATAGTATTGTAGATTTAAGAAATAGTCGCCACTTGTTAGTTCGTTGAAATTACATTCGTATGAAAGTTCGGTAGTTTCATTTTTATCAATCATCACTTTTTTTGTTGCGAAAGAGAACATAGGTCTTTTATCTTTGTCGAATATGACTGCTGCTACATATATTTGTGCATATCCTCCTTTGTTTGATATTGTGGTTGTGAGGATTGGTGATTCGTAACTATAGAAAATATCGTCGGGGGTGTTGACGAATTCTAGTTGTTTTGTTATGCTTAGTATTGATTCTTCGGTTGGTGTGTCGAGAACAGGGAAATTGACGTCTGGACTATTGCTGTAGTCATCGTATATCGCTGTCCAAGAGCCGTTATAACTATCGAATGCAATGTAGCAATAGTATTCGCCTACAGATGTATTGACATTTTCGATATGGATTTCACATTCGATTTCTTCTTCGCTTTTTATTGTTAGGTGGAAGTCTTCTGACATGAGTTTTTCGTTAGGGTTATTGTGGTTAACCATATACACGACTATTGGGCCATAGTATTCGGTGTTGCTTATGTTTTTTACTTTTGCTGAGAAGCGGGCAGTGCGTTTTTGATATACATTGCCTATTGGTTTTAGTGATATTACTTGAAGTGGAAATTCTTCGAATTGCTCGATGTTTTTGAATATTAGGGTTGAGTCTTCGTCGTAATCGGCAATTAGTGTAGCTGGGGCATTTTTGCATCCTGGTATAGGGAGCCATTCTTCTGTGTTGTTTTCTTTATAGAATGGCATGACGCGATAGTTTTTTTGTGCGGGGATATCTGTACATTTTGCAACGTATATGGTTGTGTACATTAGGCGTAGTGATACTTTTTGTATTGTTGTTTCACAGATTCCTAAGTATTGATTTTTGTCATCGTATAGTCCGAGTGCGAGTTCGCCTGTGAATGTTTTGACTCCGTAGTTGCTACATTCGAATCTGATTTCGTTGCGTTCTTTGTTGTAGAATAGTCCGTCTTTTTGTTCGATTTGGACTTGTGATTCTTGTGGACTGTTTTCGTTGTTTGGTTGTATTCCGATAACGATGTGTTGGCGTAAGGCGTATCCGTTGTGTTGGTTTTCGGGTGCTGAATGATCTGGTTCGAGTAGGCGTAGATTGAAGTATCCGTTACAATAACCTCCCCATCCCCAATTGATATGGAATAGGTTGTTTTCGTCGTATCCGTCGCAGTTGAATGCGTG
The DNA here is from genome assembly GCA_045629685.1 of Candidatus Aphodosoma sp. Taxonomy (GTDB): domain Bacteria; phylum Bacteroidota; class Bacteroidia; order Bacteroidales; family Paludibacteraceae; genus Aphodosoma. Next base: position 28,781 of record JAZQRP010000193.1, read on the forward strand.
TCCGCCATTTGTTGCGCTAACGCCTCCGTATATGATTGGGCGATTTTCGTTTAGTTCTTTTTTGATTATGTTTTCCCATTCTTGTTGGGTGTAGAGGGCGCGATTTTCCATTTTGATTCTTTTGTCGTAATCAAAATATTGTGTTAGTGCTGACATGCAGTAGCCTGTGTTGCTACCACTGAAACCTATGCCATAGTCCATATTTGTTGCTACGCCGCAATGGTGGAGTAGTTTTGCTACTTCGTTGACTTGTTCGTTGGTGTATGTTCCTTTTTTGTATGTGTGTAGTATTTTGTCCCAATCGTATGTTGTTTCGCCAAAGTTGGCTGTTAATTTGAATTTGTTTGTTGGCGATGTGTATGTGTTGGAACCTGTTCCTTGTTTTGGGTGTTGGTAGTATGTCATTATTTGTGCCATTGATAGTGCTACGCAGCCAACAACTGTGTATTCGCCGTTTTGTTTTGGGCATAGGATGTTGTATGGTGCTGATTGTGTGAATGCTATATCGCCTAAGAGGGGGTTGATGTATGGTGCAAAGTTATTTTCGACTTCAGTTTCTGTTGTGTCGATTTGGGTTTTGTATTTTTCTGTTTTTGTGGTGTTTTCTATTGTTTGTTTGCAGCAGTTGAGGAATGCTTTGAGGTTGTCGGGTATGTTGGTTTCGTCAAAGCTACCATTTTCGGAATATCCGATTATGGGTGCTATATTGTCGTCGGCAGATACTATTACGAAACCTTTTTCTGCTTGGTTAAATATGTAGTAGATAGGGGTTTTGCCGTTTGTGTGTAGTTGGGTGTGTTTTAATGATAGTGGTTGGTTTGGTGCCAATTTTCGTTGTGTTGGTGATATGGCAGTTTGTTTGCTTATGAATTGATAAGCAAGTGTTTGTGCTTCTTGTTTTGTGATTTGTTTTGCTGAAGCGGTTGTTGTGATTGTGAGTAAGAGGGTTACTACAATGATTAAGGGGAGTAAAAGTTTTTTCATGGTGTTTTTTGTTTAATTGTTTTGGACTACAAATGTAGTTATTTTTATTGAAAAAACAAAATGTATGTTGACTTTGTTTTGTTTTTGGTGTGATGTAGGTTGGATGAGTGTTGGTGGGCATATTTGTAAGGTTCTTTTATAGTATATTTATAGTATGTTTATAGTATATTTATCATATATTTATAGTATGTTTATATTATGTTATAGTTTGGGTGAAAATGTGTTGGAATTTGGTGGTAGGAATAATTTATGATATTTATGTTTTATTGTGTTTGAGGTATGAAAAAAAAGTGTTATCTTTGCAAGGTAATATGTTATTTCTAATTTTGCTTGTCAATGAAAGGTAAAGTTATATCAGGGCGCATCAGATATAGTGTGTATGTGGTGGGCATTTTGTTGTCTATTGTTTCTACTTATTTTTTGTTGCCTCAGGATGATGATTTCAGTCATTATTTTGAGGTTGGTAAGCCATGGACTTATGATGAGTTGATGGCGCCGAAGGATTTTGCGATTTATAAGTCGGATAATCAGTTGGAGGAGGAGCGTAGTTTGGCTTTGAGGGATTTGGAGCCTTATGTGCGTAGGGAGGTTCGTGATGTGCGTTTTGATGGTTTGCGTTTGTCTAATCGTGAGAGTGATTGGATTGCTGATAGGTTGCGTGAGGTGTATGCTATTGGTGTGATTTCGTTGCAGGATAAGCAAGAGTTGGAGCGTTTGGGAGTGAGTCGTGTTGTGTTGTTGGATGGTAATAGTGTGGCGCAGAAGGTTGCTGTGGGTGATTTGGTTACTCCTAAGATGGCGTATGATTATGTTGTGGAGCAGGCGAAAGGGGTTAGTTGGATTGATGATAATGTGCTTCGTGCGTCTGCTATTGTTGATTATATTGAACCTAATGTTGCGATTGATAGGACTAAGACTGATGATGCTGTGCGTGTGATTGTTGATGGTGTTATGTTGACGTCGGGCATGGTGCAGAAGGGGGAGAAGATTATTGATAAGGGTGAGGTTATTTCGGAAGAGAAGTATCAGATATTGAAGTCGTTGCAACGTGCGGTTGATGGCGATGAGGAGTTTGAGCAGGATGGTAGTGTATGGGGTATTGTTGGAAATTTGTTGGTGATTGCGATATTGTATTTGTTGTTGTTTGCTTATTTGTATCTTTTCCGTCAGAGGATATTGGAGTCGATTCGTGCGACGTTGTTTATGTTTTTGATGGTGGTTGGGATGTTGTCTTTGTTGGTGTTGACGAGTCAGTATTTTGAGTTTACGGAGTATATTGTTCCGTTTGCGATGTTGCCGCTTGTTGTTAGGGTGTTTTTTGATTCGCGTACGGCGTTGTATGTTCATATTGTTGCTGTTCTTTTGGCGGCGCAAATGGTGCCTGATGCTTCGGAGTTTGTGTTTTTGCAGATTATAGTTGGTATGGTGGCGGTATCGAGTTTGAAGGATATGAATTCGCGTTCGCAACTTGTACAGTCGGCATTGATGATATTTGCGGTTTATTCGGTTTCGTTTGTTGGGATGGAGTTGGCGCGAGGTGTTGATGTGGTGGATGTTGATTGGGCTATGATTTTTGTGTTTGGTGTTAATGCGGTTGCTTTGTTGTTTGCATACGGTTTGATTTTTATTATAGAGAAGTTGTTTGGTTTTTTGAGTGAGGTTACGTTGGTTGAGTTGTCGAATATCAATAGTCCGTTGTTGATGGAGTTTAGTGAGAAGTGTCCGGGTACGTTTCAGCATGTGTTGCAGGTTAGTAATCTTGCGGTTGAGGTGGCGAAGAAGATTGGTGCTAATGCGTTGTTAGTGAGAACGGGTGCGTTGTATCATGATTTGGGTAAGATGTCTAATCCGATGTATTATACTGAAAATCAGACGGGGGTTAATCCGTTGAATGAGTTGCCATACGATGAGGCAGCGCAGGTTATTATTTCGCATGTGCAAGAGGGTGTTAATATTGCTCAGAAATGGAATTTGCCGTATCAGATAATTGAGTTTATTTCGATGCATCATGGATGTAGTAAGGTGAAGTATTTTTATAATTCGTTTAAGAATAAATATCCTGATGTGGAGATAGATGAGGCTAAGTTTACGTATCCTGGTCCGTTGCCAGCAACTAAGGAGACTGCGATATTGATGATGTCGGATGCGGTGGAGGCAGCGTCGAGAAGTTTGCAGTCGTATGATGAGGAGTCGATAAGCAGGTTGGTGGAGAATGTGGTGAATGGGCAGATTGCGGATGGGCAGTTTAAGAATTCGCCTATATCGTTTAAGGATGCGGAAGTGGCAAAGCGTGTGTTTGTGGAGAAATTGAAGAATATTTATCATACTCGTATTCAATATCCTGAACTTAAAAATAATAAGGATGATAAGGGCGCTTTGGGTGAGATTAATAAGACGTTGAAGATGGTGCGTACGCCTTATCGTTTTCAGAAAAAATAGTTTATTATGTCGTTAATTAGGGTTTTATTAGCAATTATTTTTCCTCCTTTAGCAGTGGTTGACAAGGGGTGTGGTTCGTTTTTGATTATTTCTATTTTGACTTGTCTTGGTTGGGTTCCTGGGGTTATAGGAGCTTTGATTATTTTGAATAAAAATGAATAAACAGTTTTTCTTTAAAAACAAAAGTTTCGTGTCTCGTGTTTCGTGTCTCGCGCTTATAATCGTTGTTTTGGTTTTGGTGTTTACTAAGACGTTGTTTTTTCGTATAGATTTGACAGAAGAGGGGCGTTATTCTTTGTCGGATGCTTCGAAAGAGCAAGTTGTTGCTATGCTTGAACCATTGGTGGTGAGGGTTTATCTTGATGGGGAACTTGATGCGAATATGCTTAGATTGAAGCGTGCAACGGAAGATATTGTGCGTGAGTTGAATGTCTATTCTTCGGAGGGTTTGACTATTGAGTGGGTTAATCCTAATAGTGCTACATCGGATGATGAGCGATATGCTGAATATGCTCGATTGGAGGGGCGTGGTTTGCGTGGTATGAGTGTTACGGTGAGGGAGCGAGGTGGTAAGATGTCGGAGCAAGTTATCTTTCCTTGGGCGGAGGTTTGTGCTTCGCATGATACGGTTGCGATATCATTGATGCAACCTTCTGCTCAGAAGTCGGGAGAGGAGGCGGTAAATGTGGCGGTTGAAGATTTGGAGTATTTGTTTGTTGATGCTATTCGTATTCTTAATCGTGGAGAGGTGCGTAAAATTGCGTTTATTGAGGGGCATGGTGAATTGACTGAAGAATACACGTATGATGCAAGTGATGCTCTTAGTCGTTATTTTCAGGTTGATAGAGGTGTGTTGGGGTTAGATGCTTCGGTGCTTGATGGTTATGCTGCTATTGTTGTGGCAAAACCAATGCAGCAGTATTCCGAAACGGATAAGTTTATTATTGACCAGTATATTATGCGCGGAGGGCGTGTGCTTTGGTTGTTGGATGGAGCGCAGATGTCGAATGATATGTTATCAGAGGGTGGGGCAACGCCTTTAATTGCATTGGATGTGAATTTGCAGGATATGTTGTTTCGCTATGGGGTGAGATTGACACCTACAATAGTCGAGGATATGCAGTGTGCATATATGCCTGTGAATGTTGCTCGCGTAGGCGAAGCACCTCGTTTTGAACCAATTCCTTGGTTTTATATGCCGCTTTTGCAGGGTTCGCCATATAATCCGATTACCAAAACAATCCAAGCTGTGAAGGCTGATTTTGCATCAGGTATTGAGGTTGTAGGTGATACTATTGGAGTCAGAAAAGAGGTGTTGTTGATTTCAAGTAATGCGAGTCATGTCAATGTTGCTCCTACTGAGATTAGTGTTGTAGATGCTATAAATGTTGAACCTTCGGAATATTTTAATATACGATATGTGCCTGTGGCGGTGGCATTAGAGGGTGAGTTTGAATCAATATATAAGCATCGTATGGCTCCAAAAGGAATTGTGGCAAGTGAAATAGTTGATAAGAGTGTGCCTACGCGTATGGTGGTGGTTGCTGATGGTGATATTATACGCAATGATGTAGAACAGACGAAAGAGGGATTGATGCTTGTACCACTTGGCTATGATAGGGTTACCCGTCAAACTCATGGAAATAAGGATTTTATTGTGAATTCGTTGCTATATCTTACCGATGATGAGGGACTTATGCAATTGCGTAATCGTCGTATAGATTTGCGCTTACTTAATCGTGCAGTAGTGGAATCTCAACGTGATTTATGGGTTTGGGTTAATACGTTATTGCCGATAGTATTGCTTGCTATATTTGGTGGGGTTTTCTTTTGGTGGCGAAAAAAGAAAAATACGTTACAATAGATATAGTTTTTATTGTCGCTATAATTTCAACTTTTAACTTTCAATTTTCAATTATGAAATATATAGGAGCACATGTAAGTGCATCGGGTGGAGTAGAAAATGCTCCATTGAATGCGCATAATATAGGAGCAACGGCGTTTGCTCTGTTTACAAAAAATCAGCGTCAGTGGTTTTCACCTGCATTGACAGAAAAATCGATTGCGTTGTTCAAATCGCGCTGTCAGGAGTATGGTTATACTCCTGCACAAATATTGCCACATGATAGTTATCTTATCAATCTTGGTTCGCCTGAAGCAGAGTCGCTTGAGAAGAGTCGTAAATCATTCATAGAGGAATTGCGTCGTTGTGAGCAATTAGGGTTGGATAGATTGAATTTTCATCCAGGTTCTCATTTGAAGAAAGTATCAGAAGAGGATTGCTTGAAGATAATAGCAGAAAGCATAAATATTGCTTTGAGTGAAACCAATGGTGTTGCTGCAGTGCTTGAAAATACTGCAGGGCAAGGCACTAATATGGGGTATAGATTTGAGCATTTGCGCACGATAATCGATTTGGTTGACGATAAATCGCGCGTAGGTGTTTGTATCGATACGCAACATGCTTTTGCTGCAGGTTACGATTTGTTGTCGGAGGATGGATTTGTGCGAGTATGGCAAGATTTTGATGCCATTATAGGCTTTCCCTATTTGAAAGGTATGCACATCAACGATTCAAAGAAAGAGTTAGCTTCGCGAGTTGATAGACACGAAACGTTGCGTAATGGGTTGCTTGGTTCTACTCCTTTTGCTCGTATAATGAAGGATTCGCGATTTGATAATATACCATTGATTCTCGAAACGCCTGATGAAGCATTGTGGCAAGAAGAGATAGAGTGGCTCAAAAATCACACCGAAACAGAGTAATGCACAATATTTATAACCATTATATCCAATTCTAGATAATTTTTAATCATTAAATAATGTTTGAGAGATATAAGTTTCCGTTGATGCAGGTTTGGAATATTTGTTCTAAACCAGATGTTACGTTGAGATACGAGACATTGTTGAATATTTTTTATGGAAAAAATATACTAAAGCAATATATTATACCACAGGCAGAAGTATTGTTGCTGTTTACTTTTCTCAGTACGTTGTTGTTTAAGGAGTTTAATTTAGCTTCTGCTGTCGTAACGTCAATATTTGATTGTTTTTCGTTTGTTGTGAGTTATGGTGTATTGTGTTTTTTAGTGAAGTGGGTGTCGTTGCGTTGGTTTGTAAATCAGTTAGATACTAGGAATGCGTCTATGTTAGTGGCATCGTTGATGTCTGTCTCTTTCGTGGTTAAGTTGTTGTTATCATTAATGCCAAATATGTTTTTTATTAACTTTTTCTATGTTTATGTATTCTATTTAGTATGGGTTATGTCAGAAGGAGTCGTTGATATTGAGGAAGAACATCGTAATAAATATATGGTATTGATAGCATTGCTTGTTATTGTTGTGCCTATTGTGGTTGTAGCCTTATTAAAAAAAATGGTACCTAATTTGTAATAATTAAATAAAAATATTAACTTTGCATTTCCTTAGAAAATTGTTTGTTTTATGAAGAAGATATTATTTTTATTATTTGTGTTGTGTATGTTTGTTGCTTGCGATGAGCGGTTTATGTCGTGGAAAGATTATAATGAAGAGTGGATTATTGCACAACGCGACAAATTAGGCGAGGATACTAATGTTGTTGAAATAGAAGTTTTATCGTCAGGCATATTGATTGAAAAATATCATACAGGTTATGGCGCAGTGCCTAAACCAACTATTGATCCAGTAGTTGGAGTATCTAGTATCGTTAAAGTTAAATATACAGGCTGGTTGGTTGATGGCACATGTTTTGATTCTAGCGATGAAGCATCTTTCTATCTTTCCGATGTCGTTTCAGGTTGGCAAGAGGCATTAGCATTGATGCCTCAAGGTTCCCATTGGCGAATTTATATTCCTCATAACAAAGCATACGGAAAAACAGGTTCTAAAGGTGCGTATGCCAACTTTTCTGTTCCGCCATACAGTACTTTGATTTTTGATATTGATTTGATTGACGTTAAAAACTTTTGATGCGTAAACTATTTTTCATATTATTTTTGGTTGTTGTCTCTTGTCTCAATGCCCAAAAGTTGACTATTTCGCAAGTCGCCAATCCAAAGCATAAAGACGTAAATTGTTATGTAAGTGACGCAACACGAGTATTATCGGCAGAAACTATCTCTGAATTGAATAATACTTGTGTATCACTTGAGCGCGAATTGGGTGTCGAAATAGCCATAGTTATAGTGCCAGGCATCGAGGGTGACGACGAATATGATTTTGCTTACCGATTATTTAATACGTGGCGTATAGGCAAAGAGGGCAAAAACAATGGATTGTTGTGGTTGTACGCAGTCGATATTCGTGCAATGAAATTCGAAACAGGTTACGGACTCGAAGGTTTACTACCTGACGCTTATCTCAATTCATTGCTCGACGAAGACATATTCCCTTTGATGCGTGAAGGACGTGCAGACGAGGCATTTTTATTGGGATTGAGAAATATAGCAAGTCGATTAACTACCGACGCAGCACGTGAAGAACTATTACTCAATACCGAGTCACCGCGAGTTGTTGTAGGTAATATTCTGACATTATATCTCACTTTTGCCTTTTTACTACTCATATTTCTTGCTGTATTATTCTATAAACGCACACAAAATCTCAAAGGCGAAAACAATGTAGTCTATTATCGCATCAACGATTTAGTCGTTGGCACTAAAGTATTAGCCTTTGTTTTTCCATTGCCAATATTGTTCTTCTATTGGTATGCATCTAAGTTTCATCGCTCATTGCGTACAAAACCAATAAATTGCGACTGTTGTGGCGGCACGATGCGATTGCTATCTGAAGCCGAAGAGGATGAATACCTCAACTTCAAACAACAAGCCGAAGAACGAGTGAAAAGCATCGACTACGACGTTTGGAAATGCAACGTGTGCGACAACTACAAAGTTTTGCCATACGAAAAAATGACAACCAAATATCAAGTATGTCCACAATGTGGCGCAAAAACATATAGCCTTGTTCGTGATAGAATAGTAATTCCAGCAACAACACTAACTGCAGGTAGAGGCGAAAAAGTGCACGAATGTGCAAACTGTCATTGTCGCAGAATTATACCATACGTTATACCTATTATAATAGTCGCAAACAGTGGCAGTCGAGGAAGTGGCGGATTTTCAGGCGGCAGTTTCGGTGGCGGATTTTCAGGCGGAGGCGGAGCAGGTGGCAGATTTTAAGTCGTACACCCCCTATAGCAACTATAGCCATTATAGCTACTATAGCCACAATCAATTAACTAATAACTAGCAACTAGTAACTAGCAACAGCAAGGCTCAAGCAACCTTCAAGCAAGCAAAAAAAAATTAAAAAAACAGAAAAAATATGATGAATCGAACAAAATTAATGTTAACTATCGTTATTGCTTTTCTTGCAATAGCAGTCTTATGGGTTGTAAACTCTTATAACCGTATCGTAACAGCCGAAGAAGCAGTTACAACAGAATGGGCAAATGTCGAAAGCCAATATCAACGTCGTGCTGATTTGATACCAAATCTCGTCGCAACAGTTAAAGGTTATGCCACTCACGAAAGCGAAACCCTCGAAGCAGTCGTAAATGCACGCGCCAAAGCAACACAAACAACCATAGATGTTGATAATTTTTCACGCGAAGAATTCGAAAAATACCAAGAAGTGCAACATGAATTGAATTCAGCACTCAGTCGTTTGATGATGATTACCGAAAACTATCCCGACTTAAAAGCAAATCAAAACTTCCGCAACCTCCAAGAACAATTAGAAGGCACAGAAAATCGCATCCAAATCACTCGCCAATCATATAATAACATCGCAAAAACATATAATACTATGATTCGTCGCTTCCCAAATAACATACTAAGTAGTATGTTCGGTTTTGAAATGGCAACTTATTTCAAAGCAGATATCGAGGCGATTAGAGCACCACAAGTTAATTTCTAAATATGAAAAAACTACTTTTAATACTATTGTGCATCGTGCATTGCGCATTATGCATTGAACTAAGTGCTCAGAAATTAGGTTTCGTTGGTGGCCCATCAATGTCGTATGGCATTGTCTCAACATCCGACAAAGCAGCATCATTCACTATCATTCCTGGTGGAGGTATGCATCTTGGTATGTTGTTTGAAATGGATGTCACAAATCGTTGGGGATTCGATGCCGCAGTAATGTATGAGTTGCGCACAATGCGTTGGAATATAGATTACAATAATGATAGCACATCTACTCAAATATCAAATCGATTCAAACGCCAATTAGGATATCTCAACGTACCATTCCATTTCTACGTCAATTTCCCCATCCAAAATCAATATGTAGTATCGCTATTTGGTGGTCCAGTATTTGCTTGTGGACTTCATGGCGAGGACTGGGCATGGCAACGATATACCGCAAATGTACCAGAAGGAGTGCATAAACCCGTAACATACGAAAAAGAGAACATGTTTGGCGACAAAGGACGAATCGTGCGTTGCGAGATTGCCGCAGAAGTAGGCCTAGCATTCAAATGGAAAGGCGTGCAAGGACGATTGTCATACCAACATGGCTTCAACAATGACAATTTCAGCAAGGACATCAAAAAGTATCTATTTACATTACCAATCAAAAACGAAACACCATATTTCACTCAAGGCACACTAAAACTATCAGTTGCATACGTATTTGACTTACGAAAATAAGATTAGAAAGATAAAAATCAACTTTTAACTTTCAACTTTCAGTTTTTTTTTGTACCTTTGCAAAATAAAGTTAACAAATTATAATTAATTAAGTAATAATCAGCAATGAACAGTGGAAATGCACTTAATTGTGCATTGTGCATTGTGCATTGTGCATTGTTTTCAGTTATGGTAAGCTATAAAGAACTAGGTCTTGTGAACACCAAAGAAATGTTCAAAGGCGCAGTAGAAGGCGGTTATGCAATCCCTGCATTCAACTTCAACAACATGGAACAAATGCAAGCTATCATCCAAGCTTGTGCAGAAACAAAATCTCCTGTAATCCTTCAAGTGTCATCTGGTGCACGCAAATATGCCAACCAAACACTTCTTCGCTATATGGCGCAAGGTGCTGTCGAATATGCTAAAGAACTTGGTTGGGAAAAACCACAAATCTGTCTTCACCTAGATCATGGCGACACATTCGAACTCTGCAAATCTTGCATCGACATGGGTTTCTCTTCTGTTATGATTGATGGTTCACACCACTCTTACGAAGAAAACATCGAACTCACTAAAAGAGTAGTTGAATATGCTCATCAATATGGTGTTACAGTAGAAGGCGAACTCGGCGTACTCGCAGGTATCGAAGATGACGTTGTTGCAGAACATCACACTTACACTCGTCCTGAGGAAGTAGTTGACTTCGTAAAACGTACAGGTGTTGACTCACTTGCTATCTCTATCGGTACATCTCACGGTGCTAACAAATTCACTCCTGCACAATGTACTCGCGATGCTAACGGCATGCTCGTGCCACCACCATTGCGTTTCGACATCCTTCACGAAATCGAAAAACAAATCCCAGGTTTCCCTATTGTACTTCACGGTTCATCATCAGTGCCACAAGAGTATGTTGAAATCATTAACACTCACGGAGGTAAACTCAAAGATGCTATCGGTATTCCTGAAGAACAACTTCGCGAAGCAGCTAAATCAGCAGTTTGCAAAATCAACATCGACTCAGACGGACGTCTTGCAATGACTGCATCAATTCGTAAATTTATGGTAGAACAACCTGACAAGTTCGACCCACGTCAATATCTTGGCCCAGCTCGTGAAGAACTCAAAAAACTCTACATGCACAAAGTAAACAACGTGCTCGGTTCTGCTGGTAAAGCATAATTTGTTAGATAACAGATTACAGATAACAGATTACAGATTGTAGATAATAGAAAAGAGACGCAATAATTTGCGTCTCTTTTTTTTGATATTTTAATTTTTTTTTGTATCTTTGCGTCTTAAATTTGATAGCAAGTATAGCTACTATAGCAATTACAGATAATATTAACTACTAACTAGTAACTAGAAACTAGAAACTAGTAACTAAATAAACTATGAAAAAATTCAAAGAGTATGGCGGACTAAATTTGTCCGATGTGAACAAGAGAATGTTGGAGGATTGGGATGCTAAAGAGTTATTCCTTAAGAGTGTAAGTGAACGTGAAGGTTGTCCTTCTTTCGTTTTCTACGAAGGACCACCATCAGCAAATGGTATGCCTGGTATTCACCACGTTATGGCGCGTACTATCAAAGATACTTTTTGCCGATATAAAACAATGCAAGGTTTCCAAGTGAAACGTAAAGCAGGTTGGGATACTCACGGACTCCCTGTCGAACTCGGTGTAGAAAAACGTCTTGGTATTACAAAAGAAGATATTGGTAAGAAAATTTCAGTTGACGAGTACAATGCTGCTTGTCGTTCTGACGTTATGAAATATACTCGTGAGTGGGAAGACTTGACTCACAAAATGGGTTATTGGGTAGATATGAATGACCCATATATCACTTACGACAACAAATATATCGAAACACTTTGGTGGTTGCTCAAACAGTTGTATAACAAAGGTTTGTTGTATAAAGGTTATACAATCCAACCATATTCGCCTGCTGCAGGTACAGGACTTTCTACTCACGAACTCAACCAACCAGGTTGCTATCGCGATGTGAAAGACACAACTTGTACTGCTCAATTCAAAGCAAAAAAGGTAAATGGTTTCGACAACCTCAAAGGCGATGTTTATTTCTTGGCATGGACAACTACACCTTGGACTTTGCCTTCGAATACTGCACTTTGCGTGGGCCCAAAAATCGAATATCTCGCAGTAGAATCATTCAATCCATATACAGGCATCCCTGCTACATATATCGTGGCAAAACCATTGTTTGCTTCGCTCTTTAATCCTAAAGCGGCAGAAGTGGCTATGGAAGACTACAAGCCAGGCGACAAACTTGTGCCTTATCGCGTAGTTGGCGAATGTATGGGTACGGACTTGGTTGACTCTGAATACGAACAACTTATTCCTTGGGTAAACCCAGGCGAAGGTGCATTCCGTGTGATTCAAGGTGATTATGTAACAACCGAAGATGGTACTGGTATCGTTCATATTGCGCCTACATTCGGTGCTGATGACGCATTCGTAGCAAAACGTGCAGGTGTTCCAGGCCTTACTATGGCAACTGCTAAGGGCGAAACTCGTCCTATGGTAGATATGACAGGTAAGTTCTTCCTTCTCGAAGACTTAGATGCTGATTTTGTTAAAGCAAATGTTAATGTTGAAGCATATAAGGAGTTTGCAGGACGTTTTGTAAAAAATGCATACGACCCAGCGCTCACTGATGCTGATGAAACTCTCGATGTGGCTATCTGTATGATGCTCAAACAACAAAACCTTGTGTTCCGCATCGAAAAACATGTCCACAACTATCCTCACTGTTGGCGTACTGACAAACCAGTGCTCTATTATCCACTCGACTCATGGTTTATCCGTACAACTGCTGTACGCGATGAGATGATTGCTCTTAACGAAACTATCAATTGGAAACCACAATCGACAGGTACAGGACGTTTCGGTAAATGGCTTGAAAATCTTCAAGATTGGAACCTCTCTCGTTCGCGTTATTGGGGTACTCCACTCCCAATTTGGCGCACAGAAGATGGTTCGGAAGAGAAATGTATTGGTTCGGTAGAAGAGTTGCTTGGCGAAATTGAGAAGTCAATCGCTGCAGGTTTCATGACTGAGAACCCATACAAAAACTTCCGCCTTGGCGACATGAGCAAAGAGAATTGGGCACCATCGAACATTGACTTGCACCGTCCTTACGTTGATGGTATCGTGCTTGTGAGTGAATCGGGCAAACCTATGAAACGCGAACTCGACTTGATTGACGTTTGGTTCGACTCAGGTGCTATGCCATACGCTCAAATTCACTACCCATTCGAAAATAAAGAGGCATTCGACTCTAAATCAGTATATCCTGCCGACTTTATATCAGAAGGTGTGGACCAGACACGTGGTTGGTTCTTTACTCTTCACGCAATCGGCACAATGGTGTTCAACTCTGTTGCATTCAAAAATGTTATCTCTAACGGACTTGTGCTTGACAAAAATGGTAACAAGATGTCGAAACGCCTTGGCAATGCAGTCGACCCATTCTCGACAATTGAGAAATATGGTTCTGACCCATTGCGTTGGTATATGATGACAAATGCATCGCCTTGGGATAACTTGAAATTCGACGTAGATGGCGTAGAGGAAGTTCGTCGTAAATTCTTTGGTACACTTTATAATACATACTCATTCTTTGCGCTTTATGCGAATGTGGATGGATTTGAATATAAAGAGGCAGATGTGCCAGTAGCAGAACGTCCTGAAATTGACAGATGGATTCTTTCGTTGTTGAATTCGTTGGTTAAAGAGTGTACTGAGCACTTTGAGAACTATGAACCAACTCGTGCAGGGCGTGCAATTCAAGACTTCGTAGGTGAAAACCTTTCGAACTGGTATGTGCGTCTTAACCGTAAACGTTATTGGGGTGGTGAGTATAATACTGATAAAATCTCGGCATATCAAACACTTTATACATGTCTTGCAACGGTGGCAAAATTGATGGCACCTATTGCTCCGTTCTTTGCTGACCAGTTGTATCTCGACTTGAATGCAGCAACGGGCAAAGAGAGTGCCGAATCAGTTCACTTGGCTAAATTCCCTGTATGCGATGATTCGCTCATCGACAAAAACCTCGAAGAGTGTATGCAACTTGCTCAGGCATCATCGTCTATGATTTTGGCATTGCGTCGTAAGGCAGAGAAAAAAGTGCGTCAACCACTTCAAAAAGCGGTTATCCCTGCTGCAGATGATAAGACACGCGAGCAGTTGTCATATATCGCTGAACTTATTAAGACTGAGGTTAATGTGAAGGAACTTGAAATTGTGGGTGCTGATGATTCGTCTATTTCGCTTGTGAAACGTATTAAACCTAATTTCAAAACGTTAGGTAAGAAATATGGCAAGCAGATGAAAGAGATTGCTGCTGCAATTGGTGCTTGGGCTCAAGCGGATATTGCTGCGATAGAACGTAATGGTTCGGCTGAATTGGCGTTGGCTTCGGGTGTAGTTGTAGTAGAACTTGCTGATGTGGAGATTGCTACAGAAGATATGCCAGGTTGGTTGGTTGCTAATGAAGGTACGCTTACTATTGCGCTTGATGTTACAGTGACTGAAGAGCTTCGTCAAGAGGGTATCGCTCGTGAATTGGTTAACCGTATCCAAAACATCCGTAAGTCGAATGGTTACGAAATCACTGATAAGATTGTGGTTGAAATTGAACGTCTTGATGCTATTAATGATGCAGTGGTTAATTATACTGACTATATTGGTGGACAAGTGCTTGCTAATGAAATCAAGTTGGTTGATGCTATTGCTGAGGCGACTGAACTTGATTTTGAGGAGTATGTTGTGAAGGTGACGGTGGAAAGGAGTTAGGAGTTATTAGTTACTAGTTACTAGTTATAGTTGTTATAAAATAATAAGGAATAGGGTTTGTTGCCTATTCCTTATTTTTTGTTTAGAGATTACTCAATGATTACTCAATGCCTGAGTTTTGGTTGTAGTATGAAGCGAATGCAGCGCCACGAGCGGTTTTCCATTTGCCGTTGGATGCGTCTGCAACGGCTTGCCATTCGGCTTTTTTCTCTGGGTCGCTCATGTCGGCAGCGGCTTGTGTTGCTGCTGTTGCGAAGCGTTCTTGACAGGCAACTTGTGCAGCAGTAGGTGGTTTGGTTGATGGTGTCATTTCCCATGCGTATGTGTTGCCGTATCGTTTTGAGAATACGAGGTTTTCGTTTTTGTCGAGTTTGCCTTTGATGGCATCGACTACTGAGATTGTTTCGATTTTTGCCATAGTAATAGATTTTGTTTGTTTTATTATTATTTATTGGACTATTGTCCTTTTATATATAAATATCTGTTTATTTGAAAAAAGTTGATTTTTTTTAAAAAAATTTTTTTTTGTTGCTTGAGCCTTGCTGTTTTTTTTGGGGGGGGATGGGGAAAAATTAACCCCTCTGTCCTTTGGACATCTCCCCTAAGACAGGGGAGGAATTTTTTTTGTGTTTTTGTTTGGTGGGTTTGTTTTTTTTTTGTACTTTTGCGGAGAATTGTGTCGGACGTGTTGGATGTGTTGGATGATTTTTAATTTTTGAATTTTATTTTTTAACTTTCAATTGATATGAAACGTTTTGGTTTTTTTCTGTTTTTGTTTGTTGCGGTGGCGATGAATGCTGCTGCTCAGTTGTACTCGGTAAATGAGTCGTTTGATGGTTTGCGCTATGGTGTGCCTAATGGGTGGACTAATAGTGTGTATGATGGGGGTGTAGAGGCATGGGGTTATTATGCTTCGGGGTATAGTGGTGCGGCAGTGGCATTTGAGGCGGTTGATGTGCCGGGGAGGGCGTATGGGGAACTTTCGACTCCTTCTATGAATTTGCCTGCTGGGAGTATGTTGACGTTTAGGGTTAATGCGCCTGCTAGGATTGCGCAGATGTCGGTGTTGCTGAAGTATGGTGTGCAGGTGATAGAACTTGGCAGGTTGATGACGAAGGGGGGATGGATGGAGATGGAGTATGATTTGTCGGCATACGCGAGTGCGCTGGTTACGATATGTTTTAGAGTTGATTGTGGGGGTAAGGGTACGTATGAGTCGGAGTGGTATATAGTAGATGATGTGAAGATAGCGACTAAGCCTAATTGTGCGCGGCCGGAGGATTTGTCGGTGTTGTCGGTTGGGCAGCATGATGTGACGTTGATGTGGGGTATTGGTAAAGAGGGAGCGATATCATCGGCATTTGATTTGGATGTGAGAGAGGTTGGCGCGAATAGTAGTGTTTTTGCGGAAACAGTGGAGACGGCAGATTATATATATACGGTGGATGGTTTGGCAGCAGCGAAGGAGTATGAGGTGATTTTGAGAGCGAATTGTAGTGGTATGGGACAGGGCATGTCGGAGGTGACAACTATGCGTTTCAAGACGTTGTGTGCGAGTCAGAATTTGCCATATAGTCATAGTTTTGATGGATGGAATACGTTGCCTGATTGTTGGTTGGGTTCTAAATCTGGTGTGTCAGTGCAAGAGGGTGTGAAGATAGGTGCATCGGGGTTGAAATTGCAGACGACAAGTGCGACAGACGCATACGTTGTGTCGCCACAGTTGAATTATGCGGCAAATAAGTTGGAGATATCGTTTAGTGTGTATGGGGGGAAAGGGACAAAATATTCGGTTTTGTTGACACAAAATCCGACAGATATGTCGCAGGCGATACCATTGTGGGAGAACGTGGAGGTGCAAAAAAACAATGTGTGGGAAGAGGTGACGTTTAATACTATTGTTGCGGACTTGGAGGATAAGGGTTATGCTGTGGTGGTGTATATGCCTGCAGGAGTGGATGCTACGTTGTATGTGGATAATTTTAGTTGCAAGAAAGCGCCGAATTGTCCGAAGTTGGAGAATTTGAGGGAGATAGTGTCGGATTCGACATTTACGAGTTTGGATTGGACGGAGTTTGTGGTTGCAGAGGGGTATGAGGTGATGGTGACAAAAGATTCGTTGGCAGGAGCAGATTCTATAGTTAAGGTGTCGCATGTGTATCAAGTTGATGCGCATCCTTGCACTATAACAGGATTGGACAAAAATACTAGATATGATGTGAAAGTGCGTGCTGTATGTAATGCTACTGACACATCAGCATGGAGTAATGTGATAACTATTCATACGTCGTGTGGTACACGCGAGGAGTCGATATTTGTTGAAGACTTTGAGGCAGGAGTATTTCCTCCGAATTGTTGGTTTGCTCGTCAGACAGTGAAAGCACCTGCTACATCGGGACTTGTGGCGGGACTTGACTTTGGGGATGAGGCATGGGCATTGGCGATGAAAACAGATGGGTATGATGAGGTGTATAATGGTAAATATGCAGCGGAGTTGAAAGATTCGAAAGCAGGTATTCATACTATATTGGTTTCGCAACCTATATATGTGGATGTGCCAACGCATTATGATTTGTCGTTGTGGGTGTATAGAGATGCTGTGTATGGTAATAGATTGGCAAAAGAGCATGAGGGGTTGAACGTTTGGGTGAATAATCGTCCTGATACAGTGGGTGGTACGAAGTTGGGTTTTGTGAATAGTGTGTATACTATGTACCCAATAGAAGAGCAAGAGGGATGGTATCAGTATGAATATAATATACCTTTGGCGGGTAATGTATATATTATTTTTGAGGGTGTGAGTGGTGGTTCGTATGGCATGTTTATAGATGATATAGAGGTGAAATTGGCACCTATGTGTCGTAAAGTGTCAGATGTGAAGTTAAGTGATGTTACAACTAATTCTGTTAAATTGTCATGGAAAAAGGGGTTGAATGAGACGAGATGGAATGTAAGTTATACGGTTGTAGGCGGACAAACAGAGCAGACGGAAGATGTGGTAGTAGAGGGTACGCCAGAGTTGACAATTACTAATCTATCGGCAGGGGTGGGATATACAGTGTCGGCACGCATAGTGTCGAATTGTGGCGCAGGCGATATGGGCGAGCCAGTGATGTTTACGGAGAAATTTGAGACAGAGTGTGATGCAATAACAGCATTGCCTTATATTCAAACGTTTGATGAAGAGAGATTCCCACCTCATTGTTGGCGTCAATATCAAAGTCAGGCATACGGGAATCCGAATGACCAGTTTGCAACCGACTATAAAGATGAGGCATGGGTGCGCAATGCGGATAAGATGTGGAACCCTGAATTGATTAAATCAGGTGATGCATCGGCGCAATTGCAAAAATCGAGTGGTGGTATACGTTCGGCATTGGTGACTCCTCAATTCAGATTTGAAAAAGGCAAGGAGTATGTTGTTTCGTTTTGGATGTATCGTATGCCAGAGCCACATGATATGGACAATACAGAAGCAGTAGATAATGAGGGTTTGAATGTTTTGATTAATAGTACACCAACTGTTGATGGTGCAACTAAATTGGGGTATATAAATGTAGGTAGTCAGTTTACGCCAGTGGTAAGCGTTGCGGGATGGTATAAATATGAGTTTAAGATAACAACAGAAGGCGACAAATATGTTATATTTGAAGGTGTGCATCAGGGCACTATGTCAATGTTTATAGATAATGTGGTGATAAGAGAGAGTGCAGCATGCGACTACATGGAGGTGAAGATAGACTCGATAAAAACAACATTGGCGCGAGTTACTGCACTTGCGGCAGATGTTGATGAATGGCAAGTGAGTGTGGGTGGAGAAGGATTTAATCCTAACACAGGCACTATATTCGATGCTCAAGGTGGTAGCGTGATTATTACGGGATTGACGCCACAGACTGATTATGAATTATATGCTCGTCGTAAATGCTCGAATGGTACGTATGGACCATGGAGCGAGTTTGTGCATCATTTTGCGACACAATGCGAACCATTGGTGGTGGATTTCGACAATCCGTTTATGGATGGATTTGAGAATTTCATAGTAGATGACTATGTATTAGGTTGTTATCAGCAAGAGACAAATGCTGCGATGTATTCGGCAAAAACAGGTGCATATAACGATGATGGAGTGGTGACGATGACGCCATACGAAGGCAAAATGTTTGCCGTGTTGCCATACAATAATGACACATGGTTGTTCCGCCCATTTGAGTTGAAGGCAAATAGTAACTATGAGGTATCTATCATGGCGCGTCAGGATTGCGACTTTGGTATGAATGTAAGTTTGGCGTATTGTGCAGAACCAACGATTTTAACATTGATAGACACGATGCACACCGCCGAACTTGTGAGCGAATGGCGCGAGTATAAAGGTTGGATAAATGCACCAGCGGATGGCGTATATTATATAGGTGTGAATGTAACTACTTGGGGTATTTCGGTGCAACAATATAACTCTGTGCTTGATAATTTCAGTGTTAAAGAGATAGAGTGTGCGCCACCTGTGCAGATAAAAGAGTCGAAAATCACATCACAATCGGCAGAGATAGATTTTCATTCTATTGCGGATGTATGGGAGGTGAAAGTGGCAAGTGTGAACTTTGATGCAGAATACGGTGTGGCAGATGTGGCACATGACACAATACGCGAAAAACATTATGAAATCAATGGTTTGGAGACAAATAAAGAGTATTATTATTCTTTCCGCTCATTGTGCGCTGAACCAAGCGAGTGGAGTCATGTGAAGACATTCCGTACAGTATGTTCGACATTCGAATTGCCATACTATGATAATTTTGATGATCCAGAGTTGAACAACATAGTTTGTTGGAATTCGCATTTGACAAATGAGTACACAAGCAAGTCAGAGCCATCGAATTATGTGGCATATAGCGGTAAAGTGTCGTATAAGATGTATGAGTCTATCACTATATTGCCACAGTTCAATGTGTCGTCATTGGCAAATTATCTTGTGAAAGGTTATGCTCATGCTTCGAAAGATAATGCACATATATCAGTGGGTGTTATCAAAGACATAACCAACCCAATCGAAACATTTGAGGCAGTAGCAGATGTTGTGATTAAAAAGTCATACGAATGGAGCGAGTTTGTGGCATACCTTTCAGATTTGGCAAAACCTGATTTTGCTGAATTTGCAGATGCTAAATATATAGCATTTGTCGTAAGTAACGGTACTGAGTTCTTTATTGATGACTTGGAAGTAGTAGAAATACCTACCTGTTTGTCGCCGACAGAGGTGTATGTAGAAAACGCAACTGCAAATAGTTGTGAGATACGTTGGTATGAGAATGGCGCGGCAACAAAATGGCAAGTGAATGGTTATTATAAGAATGAGTTGGTAGTAGATACTATTGTAACAACAAATCCTGCGATTATAAGAGGATTGAATCCTGCATCGACATATCAATTTGAGATACGTGCTATATGTTCGGCAGTAGATAATAGTTGGTGGACAAAAGCAGGCGAAATAACAACTGAGTGCGCTTCTTATGTTTTGCCGTATGACCAGACATTCACAGGTTTGGAAGAACCTCAATGTTGGGGACAAGGTTTGGCATATCCGAACAAAGTAGGTAACTATTGGATACATACAACAGGAGCGTATTATTATAAGCAACCATACGATGTAGATGATTATAATCAAATAGTTTATTTGAAAGACTATACATCAATGTTGATGTCGCCAACTATCAGTTTGGCGGATGCCGATAACGCATTGTTGTCGCTCGATTTGTATAACAAAGAGAGCGGAAGTGTCAGCATATTGTTGTCGACAGATGGAGGCGAAAACTTCAACGTAGTATTAGGTAGCGGATATGCTGCTATGAGCGATACAATGACATTGCATTTTGACTTGTCGGCATACGCAGGCGAGAATATTCGTATCGGAATTGAGGCAACTTCGTCGGGTGTAGCAAATTCGTTTGTATTGGTGGATAACTTCTCAATAGAACAAGTACAAAACTGCAAACGCCCTGTCAATGTGGTACTTAATATAGCATACGATACCTTTGCAAAATTAGAGATAGTAGATACTACTTCGAATGGAAATTGGCAATACGTGATTGGACAAGTAGGTTTTGAACCAAACAAAGCAACTCCTATATCAATCAATAGCAAGAAATTTGAAGTGCAAGGATTGTCGCCACTCTCTAACTATGAAGTATATGTGCGCTCTGTTTGTAAATCAAACACTTACAGCGATTGGCGTGGACCAGTAGAGTTTCAAACAGCATGTTTGATGAATGTCGACTTCCCTTATTATGAGGGTTTTGAAGGAATAACTTCGTTGGATAATAACTGTTTCAAAATATTCAGTTTCAAATCAGCAGAAGAGGCATATCCATCAGCTGAATTGAATACACGTTCATACGTTAGCGCAGGCAAACAAGGATTGGTTTTGTCATCATCGCCTGATTACTGCCTATATGTTGCATTGCCATTAATCGCTACACCACTTCGCGATTTGAAGATAACATTCGATTATCGCAACGAGTTTGATGCCGATTATCCAACCGTGGCAACATCATTAGAGTTGGGTGTTATGGCAGACTTGAATGTCGAACAATCATATACTCGACTTGTCGAATTGCCATTCTCTTCAATACATGGTTTTGAGTCATATCTCTATTCATTCGCCGATGCCGATACAAAGATTGATTTGGAAGACAAATATATAGTATTCCGCTATAATCGCAATCCGAAAGACAGAACTGCTATTTGGGCAGGACTTGACAATATAGAGATTGTGCCAACAGATTATTGCTATGAGATAGATGCTTTGATGGTGGCAGACAGAGCAGTAACTTCGGCAACACTTAATTGGAACCATAAGAACAACGAAGGCACTCTGTTTGAATATCGTTTGTTAGCAAACAATGCAGAAATTACCAACGGAACAACAACATCGCCTTCTGTCGTAGTGGACAATTTAACACCTGCTACAGACTATCGCTTCGAGGTTCGTTGTAAATGTTCTGCCGACAACTATTCTGATTGGACGACTATTAACTTCCGCACATTAGCATACGCTCCAACTTTGCCTTATACATCAGGTTTTGAGGACGAAGAAGAGAGCAGCAATTGGGTATATTGCGGCGAAGGACAAACCAACTATTTCGTAGTAGGCGAAGATAAGTTGGGAGTTAAATCAGGCGACAAAGCATTGTATATCACCGACAATGGCGAACTAAACCAATATTCTATCGGCGTTGCATCTTCTTCTTATGCTTATAGGATGTTTGAATTCGAACCAGGACAATACACAATTTCTTATTCATGGAAATGTACAGGCGAGCGCACAGATGCCTATAATGCCGATTATGGTAAAGTGTATCTTGCACCAGTCGAAAAAGAGATAAAAGCGGGCACACGTATCAGTTCATATATGGATGCCGTGCCAGGATGTATTATGCTAGCTAACGACGACAAAGGTTTGAACGTATCGCCTAAGTGGAATGACGTAGTAGTTGATGTCGTATTCGATGAAAGTGTTAGATATAATTTAGTTATCGAATGGTATAATAATGCATCGGGTGGCGCACAAACACCATTGGCAATAGACGACATCTCTATTCGCAAAGTCGATTGTCCTATGCCCGAATCTTTGTTGGTACTTGATATTAGTGATGTAAGTGCTAAATTTGAGATTTCGACAATCACCGATGCCGAATCATACGAATATCGCTTATGCAAATCGAATGATGTCGAAGATTATCTATCTACAGGCACTTCCGCAACAAAAATAATCGAGTTGGCAAACCTCTCGCCTGCAACCGATTATCACTTGTTCGTGCGCGCGGTATGTGGTGCTGATGGTAATTCTAATTATCAATTTATCGCATTCCGCACCGAAAAAGCAGCAGCAAATATCCCTTATTCTGTCGATTTCAGTAGCGATGACGAAAACTCACAATGGACAATCCTTAATGGCAATCAAAAGAATGGATTCGTGATAGGAGGCGATACCAAATCGTTGTATATTACTTCAGAACCACAAAACGGAGCAAACGCTGAATATGCTTATGACAGTAAGACAGAATCAGCAACCTACGCTTATCGCCTATTGAATTTAGAAAAAGGGCAATATAGCATATCATACGATTGGAAATCAGAAGGTTCTAAATTAGATTATGGTAGAGTATTCCTTGTTCCAACAACATATACAATCGAAGACGGCAAACGCATAGGTAGCGTGAATGTTACTACATACGAAGCAACACTCCCTGCCGAATGTATAGCGCTCGATGGCAGTAGCATATTGTCGGGCAAAGCAATAACAACACATGCAAACAACCCATTCTTCATTGCAGAAGCAGGATGCTATAAACTTGTCGTACAATGGTATAATAAAGGCGATTATACAGGTACTTTACCTTTGTGGATTGACAATATCGTGGTGGATAAAGAAGCTTGTGCTGCAATAGATGAATTGACTGTGCTAAATGTAGATTATAAATCAGTAACAGCAACATTTAAAAACTATAACGAATCAAATTCGGTTTGTGCTATTTCGGCAACTGCAGATGTTAATTTAGCATTTACTATGGATACAATATCTACAGATACTATCGAATTTGATGGTTTGAAAGGCAATACAACATACTATCTCTTCGTTAAAGCACAATGTTATAGTAACCTTGCCTCTGAGTGGAAGATGATTACTTTCACTACAGAATGTTCGCCTATCGAAGTTACAGAAGCAAAACCATATATTGAAGGTTTCGAAAATTACGTAGTTAATACTAATTTAGATAACTGTTGGACATTGTCATATAAGTTCTACGACAAACCAGTTTATGTAACTTCGGATGTTGAGATGTCAGAAAACGCATACGCAATGGAAGGCACAAAATATCTCACATTAGCTCGTGGTAATAACGAGGCAAACGTTTCTCGTCAATTCTATCTCGAAGAAGGAAAACTATATTGCATCTCCGCTTGGGGTATTATGTCGCCAATAGAAGACATGGAACGAGGACGAACAACTCTACAATTAGTCGATTACACCAACAATCAATCACTCGCCAAACGAGAACTCGATTACGAAGCATATAGAGAAGTACGCCGCGTATTTGTGCCACAAACAACAGGTATCTACGACTTAGGTTTCGCAATGAATGTGGGTATGTCAGTGAAATATGCTAACGTAGATAACTTCAAAGTCGAAGTACTCAAATTCGGTAAACCAGATCAATTAACCGCCGATACAATCACAAAAACATCAGCACAAATATCATGGATAGGTTTGGCTGACAATTATCAAGTGCAATTGTATAAAGATTCAGAAAAACTATCAGAAGGCGAAACACAAAATATGGTATATCGTTTTGATAATCTCTCGCCTGCAACTACCTACAAAGTACTTGTTCGCGCTATTATCAACAACCCATACCAAGAATCAGATTGGGTAGAACTAATCTTCACAACCAACTGCGACGTAGCACTGCCTACATTCACACAAAACTTCGAAAACACAGCAGCAGGCACAATACCTGTATGCTGGGATAACAGCACCGAAACAACCCTTGCCGATTACTCTAAAAATTGGAGCGTGAAAGTCGATGAAGGCAACAAATCAGTTACAGTAAACACCTCTGAATTGTATGGTACAGCAGTGCTTATCTCGCCAATGATATATGTCGAAGACAACACCATCCTCTCTTACAATTATCGAAACCTAACTCATACCGACAAACTAAAGGTCGAAGTAAGAGGCGCAGGTACCCGTCAATTCTCCGACATAATCCTCGAAGGCGGACACTCAGGATGGCAACAAAAACTGTTAGAACTATCTGACTATAAAGGCGACACAATACAATTAGCATTTATAGTCGAAGCAAAAGCAAATAGCGAAGGCAATATTATCGGTGTGGATGACGTACGTATCGCTTGCTATGCAGGTGAAAAAACAGAACAAACTTCAGTTTGTCAAGGCGAAGGTTTCATCGGTTATGGATTCTCTGTTTCAAGCAACGAATTATTTGTGGGAGTAAATACATTCACTAAATTCATTACATCAAACAACTGCGACACACTCAAACACCTTGAAGTAACAGTAAATCCAATGTCATCAAGTCATACATACGACACAATATGTCGTGGCGACGTATATATGTGGGGCGATATCGCTTGTATCGAAACAAACGTATATGAAGTTTGGTATCACGGCATGTCAAGTTGCGGTTGCGATTCAGTAGCATACCTACACCTCGAAGTACTCGACTTGCGCAAAAACATCTATGCAACAATCTGTGAAGGCGATGCTTACAAATTCGGTAATACATCTTATACCGAAACAGGCATATACGTAGATACTATTCCAAATCCAGGCTCTTGCGACTCAATCAAAATCCTCACACTCGTCGTTATACCTACTGCATTCGAATCCGAAATGACAATATGCGAAGGCGAACCTCTCGTTTGGAACGATACAACACTGACAACATCAGGACGCTACGAACGCAAATATGCGAACGTAAACGGTTGCGATAGCATCGAAATCCTAAACTTGACAGTATTACCTAAATACATCGAATTAGAAGCATCTATCTGCCATGGTTCAAGCTACCTACTTGGCGCTCGCGAACTAACCGAAACAGGCATCTATTACGATTCATTAGTCAACACATTAGGATGCGACTCCATTGTCAAACTAACACTAGAAGTCAACGAACCAATACGAGGCATATTCGAAGACTATGTTTGTGAAGGATACGAATACGTCGGTTACGGTTTCCAAATCGATGCCAATAAAATTATTGCCGACACAATTTTAACCCGAACAGTGAAAACAATTGAAGGTTGCGACTCTATCATAGAATTACATGTAGAGTTTGTACCTACTGCAAACATCGACACCACAGTCACAATCCTCGAAGGCGAATATTACGAATTCGGCGAACAAACCCTAACTAAAGCAGGCAAATACACCGAATTATTCGTAACATCCCTCGGTTGCGACTCTATCGTAAACCTAACACTACAGTTCGTTACAGCTATCGACAACACCTATGCATTACCATTAACAATAGCACCTAACCCTATTGCTCAAGGACAAACAACATATCTCCACCACCAATTCACTGTCGAAGAACAACGTGGATTACGCATCGAGATAATAAACTCAGTTGGACAAACAATTGCAATTCAACATCCAACACAATATCCAATAGCAATAAACGAAATCAACATCAGCGGACTATATTACATCCGTGCCATCACAGCAACAGGCAATACATACATAGGCAAACTGATAGTCAAATAAAACACCATAAAACAAAAAATAGACTGAGTTTATTACTCAGTCTATTTTTTTATTTACTAATAACTAATAACTAGCAACTAGTAACTATTTATTAGTGATAATTCCCTCTTCCCAGTTCCCTATAGCCACTATAGTTGCTATCAATTAACTAATAACTACTAACTAATAACTACTAACTAGTAACTAGAAACTAGTAACTAGTAACAGCAAGGCTCACCCTACCTTCAAGCAACCCCTCATCCCTCATTTAACATTATTCTTTAGCGAATCAGAAATAATTTTTTTCAGAGCAAGAGTTTGCTTCTCAGTTGCACCCTGTTTATTAGGTTTGTATAGCGCCTTATATTTACAAGGAACCAAATCAAATTTAAGATTATCAAACGTACCCTTCACATCCAACCCAAGTCGAGCAGGAAGAGGACAATCAGTAAGCGAAATATGATAATTAAACGAATTATCAAGATTATGACGCCCCGAGAGCACAGCTTGCCACTTATCCATCGAAATAAGGAACGGATACAAATCAACCTCTTTGCGGAATACCGTCATCTCCACCGCTATAGAATCAACTATATTCTCAGTTTTTTTATTGAACATCATATATTTCGCAATAGTAGAAAAAGTCTCATTATCAAGAAGCACCAAATCCTTACCCTCAATAGCAGCAGCAGCACGAAGAGTTGACATCTTAGGCGAGTAGTCAGCACGCAGATACGTCTCAGCAGCAATATGGAACTGAGCATGTCCCGCAAACGATTTAAGCATAGGCACAATAGTATCAACAGCAGGCACAAGTTTGATAAGTTTAGCAATATCTATATTCAAAAGATGAAAATCAAGCCCCGCAAACAGATGATTGCGACGTTCCGAACGATAGATACCCGTAAGTTGCATCTCGGCAGCATCAGTAGTGAAACCCATCTGTTCGAGAATCGCCTCACCATCCTTGATAGTAAGTTTACCACCAAGATTCTCAATATCAGTCTTCGCAAAAATTGCCTTCCTAATACGCGTATCAAGAGTTATATTTACTCGTTTCGGAACTATGAACGGATTAGCATTTTCCACCGAACGTTGAGCATTAAGCGTTGAGAGAGAATCCTGTGACGTCGGTTGAGTCGCATCAGCAAGTGCAAAGTCAGTATTCTCATCAGTAATAACCACTTCATCAGTAACTTCATTATCAGCGCCAAGTCCATTCACCAAGTCCATAAGTTCATCAATATTAGTGCGCTCAGATTCAAATTTCAGATTGCCACGTAGCAAACCACTACCCTTTGAGAAGTTTTTAAGATTAGTAATATTGCCTGATAGAGCAAAATCTGATTCATCAATGATGATACGCGATTGTTCGATGTCGAAGTTATTAGGACGGAATTGGAACTTGATTGTAGGTATATTGATGTCAGCATCGAAACCATCGATAGCAACAAGTCCGTTGTTGAAATCAAAGTTAATTGTAGGATTGAGAACTGAGAGTTGTGAATTACCTCCTTCTGTTGCAGCATAGTTAGTTTTCGCCTTAATATTAAGTTCCTTCGCTTTTACATCCAAAAAACTACCCATATTTGCAGTAATATCATTGCTCTTATACGAAACAGCAAAAGTTGGTTCCTTCCTATTATTATAAGAAGGGTACACCTCTACTACACCCTCAGGTTTAGCAATATTGAAATTGATAGTGTCCATCGAACCCTGTAGGTTGTCGAAATCAAATTGGCATACAGCAGTATAAAATTGAGTTGTATCAAAAATATCACCAATGCCTACAGTCAGTTGAGAATTGATAGTTGAAAGTTGAGCACGACTACTATCTAATTGTGCCACTATCTGAAGATTTGTAGCATTTAGGGAAGCTTGAGCAAGTTCTTTAAAATGATTGTTTGTGTGAGCACTTGGAAGCGTAAGATTTAGAGCTCCTTTTGTGTCTTTTATAGCAATACTATCGTTGTAAAGTACATCAAGATTATCATATTCAATAGAAGCATCAGCAATAATTTTATCAAGGCGAAGGTTCATTGCATCTTCAAGATTGAAACGTGCTGAAATGTTGGCATTCGCATATCCATTCATCTCTATTTTCATATCGTCAGGAAGGAATGGATGCAGTTCAGGTAGATTAAGATTACCAATAATATTTAAGTCACAAAGTGCATCTGTGAATGAGAAGTGAGGAATGAGGAGTGAGGAGTTAGTAATTGAGAATTGAGAGTTAGGCGTTGAGAATTGGGAATTGAGAATTGAGAATTTGGAATTTTCCGAGAGGTTTATGTTTGCAGTGAGTGATAAGTTGATGTTGTTGAGAGGAAATGGGAGTAGAGCAGGATATTGTACTTTGCCATTAGTGTAGTTGAGATTGGCTGAGATAAGAGGCATGATGCTATCGTTGTAAGTACCACGTGCTGAACCTGAGAGCGACGCAATGCCACTTACATTAATACCATCTAATATATCAGCGTATGCCTCAGGTATGAGGGCTATAACTTCTTCGAGGTTACATTGGTTTGTGGCAAATTGCATGTCGAGATTGATGTCGTCATTGTCTAATTGTGCAACACCATTAAGGTTGATTTCGTGAGAGTTGATTGCAAGTAGTGCTTCTTTGAGGTTGATATGCATGATGTCGAGATTGAGTTCGGCTGGCACATTAGCACGGAGGGCAACGCTGTCGAGGAGACGATTGCCATCGAAATCGAGAGTTGTAGAAGGTAGTGCGAGAACAAGTTTACCATCGAAGTGGTTGTCGTGAAGTTCTCCTGATGTAGTTAATTGTGCATTATCTATTGTGCATTGTGCATTGTCTATTATGCATTGTGCATTGTGCATTGTACATTGTGCATCGATGTTGCCATTTGCCCCTTGTAGTTGTGCGTTGATGTTGGCAGATATATTGTTAATACGGGTATCAATACCTGATGTATAGTCAATGTATGATGTAGATAAATTGTTGATGACTACGTCATTGACTTGTAGTAAATCAAAAAGTGGAGTTGAAGTTGTATCTTCTTCATCAGATGTAAGGGCAACGATGTTGTAGTTGGTATTGCCGAGCGAGTCGCAGAAAATATTAGCAGTGGTATTGTTGAGTTGTACTTGATTGATTATTAGATTGCGATGGAATAATAGTTGACTAACATCGACAGATGCTGCGAGTTTGCCTATGGTAGCAAGAGTGTCGGATTGAGCATCAGCGATAGGATTGATTACTCGCACATTGCTGAGGTTGAGCGAGAAGTTTGGGAATGTAGAAAAGAATGTTAGTTCGGCTGTGTCTAAGTCGGCTTGGCATGTAATGAAACGTCCTACGTTGTTGCGCACGATAGGGGTGAGTGTTTTAGGTGAAAACACGATGTTGCATACGATGATGATGGCTATTGCTAAGATGGCAATTATGCTTGAAAGGGTGATGGCGGTGATTTTTAAGGCTCGTTTCATAATAGTAATTTTAGAGGTGAGTACACATTGAGAGTGTGTATTTTTGAGGGTTGCTTGAGGGTTGCTGTATAGTATATTTAAATTGGAGTGTTTTTGAGAAGTGGATACCACGTGAGAGTGTGTATTTTTCGGGGGGTGATTTTTATTGTATTTTACCATGGAATTTTATCGAAAGAGTGCACCTTTCCGTAGTTGTCTTCATAGACGAGTTCGGTTTCTGTAAGTTTGGTTACAGTATATGCTTTTGGTACATTACCTCCCATTTCCATAGTGTGAACTTGAGTTAGCACATTGCCATTGAGGCCCCAAGTGAAAGGTTGCGCTTCGGCTTCGGTGACATCGTCGGCTTCGTCCCAAGTGTAGCCAGAACCATCTTTTCCGTATACTTCAAAGTTTAGGGTATTCGTCTCTTGCCATTTTCCAATTAAAAGGTTTCGGTCTAATTCGACATCGGTGTTAGGTGAACAAGACGACATAGATAGGATGATTGCTGATACAGTGAGGATTGAGATGAAAAGGAGTTTGAAGTTTTTCATAATTTATTAAGTTTTATTTATTTGATTTATTTTGGAGAGAAAAGTTTATTTATAGGGTACAAAGTTACGAATATATTCTTAAAAAAACAAGTTTTTGGGAGATGTTGTTTTTTTGAAAAAAAAATATTATCTTTGCAAGTTAAATTAGGTGAAATATGTTTTTTAGGGATATAGTAGGACATAGTGAATTGAAACGTCGTCTGATAGAGATGGTTAATTCGGGGCGAATACCTCATGCTCAGTTATATACAGGTGCTGAGGGGGTGGGTAAATTGGCTCTTGCGTTGGCTGTGGCTCAGTATATCTGTTGTGAGCATAGAGAGGGAGGTGAGTCGTGCGGACGGTGTCCGTCATGCGTTCAGTTTGCAAAATTGTCGCATCCTGACTTGCATTTTGTGTTTCCAATGGCTACGCGTGATGGGGTGAAGGTGTGCAGTGATATGGTTGATACGTTTAGAAGTGCGGTATTGAGAAACCCATATATTTCGCTTGAGGAGTGGATGAATGAGGCATCGGATGGTAAGACAGTGCAGATTTATGCGGCAGAGGGAGAGGAGATTATTCGTAAGTTGACATTCAAACCATATCAAGGGCAATATAAGGTGATGATAGTGTGGATACCTGAGAAGATGCATGAGGCGTGTGCTAATAAGGTGTTGAAAATATTGGAAGAGCCATCGCCGGATACTGTGTTTATGCTAGTGAGTGATAGAGTAGATAATGTGTTGGGTACGATTTATAGTCGGTGTCAGCGTATAGCAGTGTCTCCGATTGAGAAAAAAGATATGGAGTTGGCTTTGCGTGAGAAATTTAGTGTAGATGAAGAAGAGGTAGCGTATTTGGTGAAAAATGCGATGGGTAGTTGGGGACGGATGCTTGGCTTGATGAAGGAGAGTGAAGATGCACGTTATGATTTTGAACTTTTTGTGCAAATGATGCGTTTGGCTTGGGG
Organism: Candidatus Aphodosoma sp.; assembly: GCA_045629685.1. Lineage (GTDB taxonomy): Bacteria > Bacteroidota > Bacteroidia > Bacteroidales > Paludibacteraceae > Aphodosoma. The sequence continues at coordinate 59,856 of JAZQRP010000193.1, forward strand.
GTTGGATGTGAAAGGGATAAAGAATTGGACGGAGCAGGTGGCTGCTTTATCGCGTGAAGGGCAGATAAGATTTTTGCAGAAAGCGCAGAGGTTGATACGAGAGAATTTTATTTTGCGCTTGCGCAATAGAGATTTGACATATATGAATAGCGCAGAGATGGCGTTTGCGGCGAAGTTTGCGCAGTTTATACATGAAAAGAATGTGGTGCAAATAATGGAGGAGTTGGCATTGGCAGAGGCGCAGATTGCACAGAATGGAAATACGAAAATTATTTTGTTTCATTTAGAGATAATACTATATAAATTACTTAAAAAAGTTAGACAGTAGGTTTTAACAGAAATACAGATTTTATGTTTGTAGGTTTGTTGAAAATATAATTTGTTAGTTATGGAAGAAATAACATTAAATAATGGTGGTAGTAATCCTGGGGTGAAGGGATTTAAGGGTAATACATTACAGCAATTGCCTGTGGTGGATTGGTTGGCTGATTTGCCTGAAGCACAGTTGGATACTGACCTAGTAGAGGTTCAATTTAAGAATACGCGTAAAGGATATTTTGTGAATAGTGAGCATATTGCTATAGAAAAAGGTGATATGGTGGCAGTAGAGGCAAATCCTGGACATGATATTGGTGTTATTACGTTGATGGGGCGTTTGGTTTTGAGTCAGATTAAGAAAAATCGTATCAATATGGAGCGTTACGAGGTGCGTAAAGTGTATCGTAAAGTGAAACCAGTTGATATGGAAAAATATGAAGAGGCAAAAGCAAAAGAGCAGGCAACAATGATTCGTGCACGTAAGATTGCGAAAGATATGCAACTTAATATGAAGATTGGGGATGTTGAATATCAAGGCGATGGTAGTAAGGCAATTTTCTATTATATTGCAGATGACCGTGTCGATTTTCGTCAGTTGATTAAGGTGTTTGCCGAGGAATTTCGTGTGCGTATTGAGATGAAGCAGATTGGTGCACGTCAGGAGGCTGGGCGTATTGGTGGTATAGGTCCTTGTGGGCGTGAGTTGTGTTGTACGACTTGGATGAGTAACTTTGTCAGTGTATCTACTACTGCGGCTCGTTATCAAGATTTGAGTACTAATCCGTTGAAATTGGCTGGGCAATGTGCTAAGATTAAATGTTGTGTGAACTTTGAAGCACCGATGTATGTTGATGCACAAAAAGATTTTCCTTCGAAAGAGATTCCGTTGGAGACTGTTGAGGGTATATACTATTTCTTTAAAGCAGATGTATTTAAACGTCAGTTGACATATAGTTCGGACCAAAATATTCCTGCTAACTTGCAAGTGATTAGTGTGGAACGTGCGAAAGAGATTATGGCTATCAATCGTCGTGGCGAGAAGGTTGTGTCGTTAGTTGTGAAAGAGGGTGAGGCTACGGCTTCGGTTGATTATCAGAATGTAGTTGGGCAAGATAGTTTGACACGTTTCGATAAAAAGCAAGGTGGCGAACATCGTCGTTTCGAACGTCGCGATAGAGGTGGACGAGATGGTTATCGCAATGGTGGACGTAGAGCAAATGGACAACAATCTAATGAACATCGTTCAAACTATAGAAATCGTAGAGAAGAAGACAATGAATAAATTTGTGAAATATATTTTTAATTTGTTAGTAGGAGTTTTGTTTGTTGCTTGTAATTCGGGTGTGGTGTATGATGGATCGGTGCGAGTTGCAAATCCTACTTGGCATTGCGATAGTTTGGCTCGTTTTGAAGTTGAGGTTAAGGATACTACTATAGATTATGAGTCGGCAATATTGATTCGTAATAGTGGTGATTATGCGTATCAAAATTTGTGGTTGTTCGTTACTGAGATTGCTCCTGATAGTAGTTTTACTTGTGATACAATAGAGTATTATCTTGCGGATAACTATGGGCGTTGGCTTGGCTCGGGCATAGGTTCGCTATATACTTCGCTTTATTATTACAACGAGGATTTGCATTATTCGCAAGAGGGAGTGTATAGATATGAAATTCGTCAAGGAATGCGTAAAGATGAGTTGGAGGGGATTACTAATATAGGAATGCGAATTTTAATTAAGGAATAAGGAATAGGGAGTAAGGATTAGGGGATAAGGAATTAATACTCAATTCTCAATTTTATCGCCAAAGGCTCAAAGACCTTCGGTTCTCAATTTTCAATTTGTATATTATGGGAAAGAATAAATTAAAGAAATTTGCTGATATGGAGCAGTTGCCTAACGTGTTCCAATTATCGTATAATGATATTGTTAAGACTGGTGCACAGTTTGAGATGCGTGGGCATTGGGGAGAGAGTTATTTTGGCAATAATAATCCGATTGTGTTGGAGTTGGGATGTGGTAAGGGTGAGTATGCTGTGGGGTTGGCTCGTCAGTTTCCAGATAAGAACTTTATTGGTATTGATATTAAGGGTGCGCGTATGTGGACTGGTGCAACAGAGGCGTATCAGACTGGTTTGAAGAATTGCGCTTTCTTGCGTACAGGAATCAATGCAATAGAGCATTTTTTTGCGCCAGGTGAGGTAAGTGAGATATGGATTACATTTGCTGACCCACAGATGAAAAAAGTGAACAAGCGATTGACCTCTACTTATTTTATGGGATTATATAAGAAGGTGTTGGTAGATGGCGGCTTAGTGCACTTGAAGAGTGATAGTAACTTTTTGTTTACATATACTCGATTGATGGCAGAGGCGAGTGATTTACCTGTTAATGTGATTACTGAAAATCTTTATCGTGATGTGACAGATGATCCAGTGCTTGAGATAAAGACATATTATGAACGTCAGTGGTTGGCTCGAGGTATTGATATTAAATATATGCAGTTTAGATTGCCAGCGGATGCTCAGTTGGTTGAGCCAGACGTAGAGATAGAGTATGATGAGTATCGTAGTTTTGGGCGTAAGAAGCGTTCGGAATTGGATATGGGAAAATAAGAAAAGCACCAATTGGTGCTTTTTTTTATTCGATTACTTCGCCGATGAGTGTGGCGGCGGTTACTTCGGTGACGCGCACCATGACAAGGTCGCCAATTTTGTGTCCTGATTTAGGGAATACTATCATTTTGTTTTGAGATGAACGGCCACAGAATTGTTCGCGGCTGCGTTTTGAGTAGCCTTCGACGAGAACTTCGAATGTTTTGCCGATGTCGCGTTTGTTGGATTCGTGACTGAGTTCGACTTGAAGAGCGATGATTTCGTTTAGGCGACGTACTTTTTCTTCTTCGTCGATGTTGTCAGGCAAATGGCGAGAGGCAAATGTGCCAGGACGCTCTGAGTATTTGAACATGAAGGCTTGGTCGAATGCACATTCGCGCATGAGGGAGAGAGTTTCGGCATGGTCTTCGAGTGTTTCGCCATGGAAGCCACAGAATACGTCAGTGCCGATAGCTGCATCGGGAAGGATGCGTCGGATGGCGGCGATGCGGTCGAGATACCACTCGCGAGTGTATTTGCGATTCATGTTTTTGAGAATGGCGTTGCTACCGCTTTGTACAGGAAGGTGGATGAATCGACAGAGATTAGGGTGGCGACTAATGGCTTCGAGGGTAGCATCGCTCATATCTTTAGGGTGCGATGTGGTGAAGCGAATGCGCATAGTAGGCACTGCTTCGGCTACACGTTCGAGGAGTTCAGGGAAGCCGATTGTGATGTTGCCATCCACATATTTATAAGAGTTTACGTTTTGTCCGAGTAGAGTTACTTCTTTGTAACCTTTTGCGTCGAGGTCTTTTACTTCGCGAATGATGCTGTTGAGGTCGCGACTGCGCTCGCGGCCACGAGTGTAAGGCACGATGCAATAAGAGCAGAAGTTGTTGCAACCGCGCATAATGCTTACGAAACCAGAGATGGTCTTGCCGATGCGGGCAGGGAGGACATTTTTATAGGTTTCGGTAGTAGAGAGTTCGACATTGATAGCTTTTTCACCACGTTCGGCAGCGCCGACGAGGTTAGGTAGGTCGAGATAAGCATCAGGACCAGCCACGAAATTGACGCCGTGGTTGTTGATGAGATCATCTTGTACGCGTTCTGCCATACAACCGATTACGCCAACGATGAGATTCTTGTTTTTGCGGCGAAGAGATTGGAAATATTGTAAGCGACCGAGCACTTTTTGTTCGGCATTGTCGCGTATAGAACAAGTGTTGACGAGAATGGCGTCAGCCTCGGTGATTTTGTCAGTGAGCATATAGCCATCTGACTGCATGATAGCAGCAACCACTTCGCTATCGGCTACGTTCATTTGGCAGCCATAGGTTTCGATGAAGAGTTTTTTATCCATTGTATTTGAGTGATTTTGCAGTTAAAAATGAGAGTTTTGCGAAAAAAAGCAGATAAAATATGGTGTAGTTATAGTGATATTTGCTGCTAAAATCGCAAAATTGCATTAGAAATCGGGTGCAAAGGTACGAAAAAAAAACGATAAAAGCCCTATATTTAAGGAGTAAACGAAAGTTTTTTGCAAAAAAGAGTAGAAATAGTTTGCTATATCGAAAAAAATGACTACCTTTGCAACCCGAATTAGTGGAAAGTAAAACAATTAAAATATTGAAGCAATGAAAAGAACATTCCAACCTTCTAACCGTAAAAGAAGAAACAAACACGGTTTCCGTGAAAGAATGGCTACAGCAAATGGTCGTCGTGTATTGGCTGCACGTCG
>JAZQRP010000194.1:0-1609 GCA_045629685.1 Candidatus Aphodosoma sp.
TATCAATTGTCTTCCTAAGACCGCTTGGCCCTCCGACTTATATATGATTGGCTTTTATCATTAGCTATCATCGTTTGTTGCTGTTTGTCATATAGTTGGACCATATTTTAGTCTCGGCACTGTAAGGTGGTCATTATCAATAACTTTAACATTCTGCATCGGCAAATAGAAAATGATTATCACTATCTATTTGCCCTATGCTCTATTTAAGTCTCAACCGAAATTTGAAGTCACAACTCCTTTGTCGGACAAATCGCTGTAATTCAGTTTGTTCAGTTGTAAAAATAAGGGTCGCCCCGTTTGATCTACCCTCTCTCGGAAGCGTACAATGAATTTTCTCATAATACGCAATCTATCAATGCGATGCAATAATTGAAAGTGAAACGATTTTGCATGCAAAACTATTTAGACCTTTTCTAAACAGAAGTTCAGGTATAATTTGAGGACAAATACATCCCTAAAAGGGCTCAGGGATAAACAATATAAACTAAATTAATATAGTTTATCCCCCAAATAAGGGCTTAAGAGTCCGACCAAAAATCACTTTTTAGTCGGCCTCTTTTTTGTGCCGTTATCCAACCTTTTCGGGCAGGTATTCCTATGCTTTTAATGGGGCACCCGAAAGAAATGAAAAATTTTTTCACTTGTTCCAAACCTTCCCGGACAAGAGTCCCCTATACTTTCAATGAAGCGACTACAATCGCACAAGTAAACACTAATGTTAAACAATAAAAATTCAGAACTATGGAAGTCATTACCATTGATTCGAAAGCGTTCCAGCAATTGGTGGAGCAGGTAAATCACATTGCCGAGTATGTTCGCGAGGCGAAATTGGAGCAAACCACAAATTCAGACGACGAGTGGGTCGATAGCCAGACCGTGTGTCAATACTTGCGCATCTGCGAGAAGACGCTCCAACGCCTTCGTGCCGCCGGCAAGATTGCGTACAGCGGTGTCGGCAACAAGTATTACTATCAACTTGCAGAAATTAAGCGTTGCCTAAAAGAGCACCTAATCAAAAGCAGCGAGGAGATGCTCGACGACCTAATTCAGCACGGCGTCTACTCTCCTCGAAAGAGAAGAGCGTAAGCCCCAAGCCCGCCTGACCATTGTGTGTTGGGTGGGCTAATTTATTATAAGAGGGGATGACATTGAGTAAATCTTATGACCAACAAAAAAACTCTCAAATATTCGGAGAATTGGCAAACACATCCGATACTCTGCGAAAGTTTGAAAAAAAAATGCAACTTTCGCAGAGTATCAACACTATTTATGAAAATATTGTCCCCTAATTTAGAATGAAGTAGGGCATGTATAGTGACCAAATTATCACCAAACCACTATATTTTTGCTTATAATTTGCCAAATCTTGATTTTTTAATGCGATTTGGCAAATTATAATAGATTTTTGTATTATATTTGCAGTGGCAAAAAGTAAAAGTTATGATAATCGGGAGAAAAGAGGAACAGCAGATATTGCGTTCGGCAGTTCAATCGGAGAACTCGGAGTTTGTTGCGGTGTATGGCCGTAGGCGTGTGGGTAAGACATATCTTATTCGCGAGACTTTCGGCTACAAGTTTACATTCCAACACACTGGTTTAGCAAAGG
>JAZQRP010000195.1:0-16826 GCA_045629685.1 Candidatus Aphodosoma sp.
ACAAAACCGGAAGTAACAATCAAGACAAATTTTCGTGGAGGTCAAATTTTATATTCTGATAAACCTTCTAAAATCATAGCACCAGGACCATCGTGGGGAGGTGAGATTGACGTAGAATTTCCATCTACACGTCAATATGCGTGGCAACAATATTTTGGCGACCCAACTATTGGCGTGGGGTTAGTTTATATGAATCTTGGAGCTGAGGTACTTGGCAATTGTGTGGCTGTATATCCATATTTTCTTTTGCACATGATTGATTTGCCTCATTTCCAATTCAATTGGAAATGTGGATTTGGTATGAGCTTTTTCAATAAATATTATTGGAATTGCGACACCGTGATGGATCATTACTATACCCCACAAGCCAATCCGCTTATTGGCTCGGTGTTAAACGTCTATTTGAACACAGGTCTTAATCTTAATTTTCCTATTCGCGATGGTTGGGCTGTGAATGCCGAATTTGGTTTCTCCCACATGTCGAATGGTTCGACAATCAAACCTAATATGGGTATCAACATGTTGTATGGTTCGGTGGGTGCGTCATATACAATCAATGACCATGGTTATAAAGGTGGTAAAAAAGAGAAAACATTCCCTGATTTGCCATACGCATGGAGTCTAAAAGTTACGGCATCGGGAGGTACTCGTCAGTTGTATTATCCTGATAGAAAGAACTATGGCGTAGCCTCATTCCGTGTAGGTGCAACGTATAAAGTTAATAATTGGTATGCCGTTGGCGGTACTATTGATGCTTTTTACAATGGTAGTTATGTCAAACAAGGTCTTGATACCATTTGTGGTTTGGATGGCATAGTGATGACTGACGAAGAGAATCTTGCGCAACAAGAGCATACTATATTCGACCGTTATCATATCACCGAAGACCGTTTGACTGAGAAGTTTAAAGTTGGTGTTGCAGTTTGCAATGAATTTATGCTTGGCCGTTTGACTATACTTGTCGATGTTGGAGCTTATGTGTGGGACCCATTACGCAATTGTTATGAACCAGAGGTCAATCCTAAATACGGCACTAATCGTCCAATGTTTTACACATATAATATAAACAAAGAGGATGGTTGGAATTATATCCGACTTGGTATGCGTTGCCGAGTGTGGGACAATCTCTTTGTGTCGGCAGCTCTTAAAACACACCTTTCTAAGGCTGAAATGATCGAATGGGGTATTGGATATAATATTCCATTCAAAAATAAGTAATTTAAAATACATAATTCTTAATTGAATTGTACACCAACTATAATCAAATACTAAAAGACCAATTCGGTGCACGAGTACAAAAAATCTCTATCAATGCCGGATTCACCTGTCCTAATCGCAATGGCGTCAAAGGGTGGGGAGGTTGTACGTTCTGTAATAATCAAACATTTTTCCCTGAATATTGTCAGCCGACTAAGAGTGTAGTGCAACAGATGGAGGAGGGGATAGAGTTTTTTAAGCGTTACGAAGGGCAGTTGTATCTTGCCTATTTTCAGGCATATACCAACACCTATGCTCCGCTTGATGAGTTGCGCCGACTCTATGAGCCAGTGCTTGAGATGGATAAAGTGATAGGTCTTGTAGTTGGCACCCGTCCCGATTGCGTTGATGAGCTGATGTTGGACTATTTTGCACGACTTGGTGAGCAGTGTTATGTGATGTTGGAATATGGCGTAGAGAGTACGTTAGACCGCACGCTTGAGCGCATAAATCGTGGGCATACCTATGCCGAAAGTGAGTGGGCGATACGCGCAACAGCCGAGCGAGGCATCCATACTGGCGCTCATATCATACTTGGGTTGCCTGGCGAAACTGATGAGGATTCTCTTTCGCATGCCGATAGACTCAATGAGTTGCCTCTTGATATGCTCAAACTTCATCAGTTGCAGATAGTTAAGGGAACTACGTTAGCGCGTCAATGGTTAGAAGATCCGAGTATAGTGAAACTTTATACGATGGATGAGTATATCGACTTATGTGTACGTTTTTTGCAGCGATTAAAGCCAGAGATAGGCATAGAGCGTTTCATTTCACAAAGTCCCAAAGACATGCTACTTGCGCCAGACTGGGGCGTAAAGAATTATGAGTTTGTCGATAAGTTGAGAGCAAGACTACGAGCAATGAAAAAGTAAATTTGTGAAACAAATTATATAAAAACAGCAATGCCACCAATCAAACTTGTTTGAAATTGGTGGTATTGTTGTTTTTTATATATATTATTCGGCACGAATAATACTTTTTTATTGCGTACTTGCCTTGCCGAACGTGAGACAAAGCTTGAGCGTAGCGAAAAATTTGTCGATAAGTTATAGTAATTTACGCATAAGAATGCATACCTCCGAGTATGAAGTTGACACCGAAGTAGGTTATTACAACAGATAGAAATGCGAAGATGTAGTACCAGTTGAGGAATCGTGGGTTTTGGAATATTTTTAGTGAAGCACGGTGGAGGGGTAGGGAGTAGATGAGCATAGTGATGAGTGCCCACACCTCTTTAGGATCCCAGCCCCAATAGCGTCCCCATGAGACATTTGCCCATATTGCGCCGATGAAGATGCCAGCGGTGAGGAGGAAGAGGGCAAAGGTGAGAGTTGAGAGTTGAGTGTTTGTTTTTATTTTTATGAGATTGACTATTGCATTGAGGGTTATGAGGGCAAAGAGGGTGTAGGAGATCATTATGACCATTACGTGAATGGAGAGTAATGGTGATTGAAGCACTGGCATGAGTAGCGTGATGCGTGGGTTGAGTTCGCTCATTGTGGCTACCATGAGGGCGATGCCGCAGATTAATGTGGAATTAGTGATTAGGAATGAGGAGTTGTTGAGTTGAGAGTTTGTTTTTATTTTGCGTGTTCCCCTAAATAGTAGGGTGAGGAATGGCATTAGGGAGGCGATGAGGGCGAGGAATTGCATGGTTTCGAAGCCGTTGGATAGTGGGAAATGACCTGCAATATAGCCTCGTAGGATGACGGCAAAGAGTAGGTATATGGCTGAGGGGGTGAGTATGAGCCATGACCATAGTGGTGCTTGGTTTGTTATGATAGTGATTACATAGAGTAGTATGCCTATGGTCATGAGTGCCATGGCAAGTGGGCGGTTGAAATTGAGATGATTGTAGATGCGTTCGGCTGTGATGCGGGTTTTTGATGGAGCCAAAGTGCCGAGTTGAGTATCTTGGTATCTGCGTATTTTGCGAATTAGGTCGATGGCTTCGTCGTATTGATTGTGAGCGATGTATTCGGCAACGAGATTCATTGATTTGCGGATGAAGAGCCATTCGGCTTGGGGCATGTCGGCAGGAAGGTTGTCGTTGAGGGAGAACCAATGAATCAATGCACAATTCTCAATGCACAATTCATAATTATTGTGATTTGTGGTGTTTTTTGATTGTGCATTGTTATGTGGGAATATTTTTAGTAATGAGCCGGTGAGGTGCATCATTATGAGGTTGTATTTTTCGTCGGCGGCTGAGAAGTTTTTACCTTGTGTGCCTGTGAGTTTGTAACCTTGTGGGGATGTGAAGTCGTTGAATGAGGCGTATTTGCCTTCGATGCCGAGGGTTTGTTGTGCGTCTTTGCCTTTGATTTTAATCATAGGTTCGTTGCGCCATTCTTCGTAATAGAAAAACCAGCCTAAGAGTACTTGTTCGGCAGAGAAGTTTTTGTAAGAGGTTTTGCCTGTGAGTTTTATGGTGTAATCGCGGGCGAGAGTTTGTAGTGGGCAGATGCGATTGTTGTGATAAACGAGCAGGTTGCCAAATTCGTTGGCAACATCGTGAGGTAGTGTGGTTTGGCTATGCACAAAGCTTAATGCGCAGTGTATGAGTATTGTGATGAGTAGTATTTTTTTCATGAGTTTTATGTCTCTTTTATATATTGTAAATAAAAATGGTTAGGGTTTGATTAAATTTTTAACGGAATTATCTACTTTGAACTTGTAAATAATGTGTTCATATTCTATAATTTTATTCTATAGTTCGTCAAAATTATCTACTAATAAATAAACCTATTTTTTTAATTTTTGAAACAATTCATCTGTTGTTATTTTCTCTTCCCAATAGTCAATTAATATTTCTTTGTTTTTCACAATCCATCGTTTTACCTCATTTATTTGCGCTTGACTGATTTTGATTTTATTCAAATCATTGTTTTTTAACAATATCTTGGGATTGTCCGATATGGAAATAGGAATCAACTCATTGATTTGGATTTTTGTTGCCGTATTGTTTTGGAATTTTATTCGTGGTAAATTGTGCTTTCCTGTCGATTGTGTGTTGTTGGTTTGCACCCAAATAATAACATCCAACCCAGTAGTATTCTGTGAAATGTTAACTATTTCCAATAACATTTCATCGGTATAGGCAGTCTGCAATAATTCATCTATTGTTTCGTAATTATGGTCTCCAATAAATTCATCAAACTTTTTAATATGTTCCATATTCTATAAATTATTATATTATAACTCAAATATTCTTAATTAGTTGTATATTTGTTTATATTTATGCCACAGCCATCAAAAAAACAAGTCTAAAATAGATAATTCCGATTTTTAATTAAGAATAGTGCCATTGATGTGAATAATAGAAAATAACCTATGTAGGTTATGGTAATTCCGTATGGGTCGTGGTAGATGGAGAGGATTGAGCCTTGAAGGTCGGAGTCGTAGGATGATTGATAGAAACGATAGTTGCGGTGTTTTAGTATGTTGTTCATTGAAATTTTATGTAATGAGGAGTTGTTAATTTGAGAACTATCTGTAATCTGTAATCTGCAATCTGTAATCTTTATGTAAGATGCGAAGTCCATAGGATTGGTGGTGCCTGGATAGTAGATGAGATGGAAATCGTTGAGTGATACGGCAAAGGGGAGGTTGCGCTCTTGATAGTTAGTGTCGATATATGTGGTTTTTGGTGCTTCGTCGAGGCGGAGGTGGATTTGTCCGTTGATGCCAAAATAGTGGGTGATGGCTGCACCTATGAGAATTACGACAAAAGATAGGTGTAGGAGTAGGGTCAGTGGGCGTTGATATAAGCGACGTTGGATGATGTAGATGATGGCAGAGATGGTGAGAAGTGCCCAGAGTGAGAGAAACCATGTGGAGCCGTAGATGTTGGATGCTACCCATGGTGTACCATATAGTTTTTCGAGAATAGTGGCGGTGATGAGGGTGATGATGGTAATGATTAGAAGAGAGAAAGTAGTTTTTTTCATAATATTGGAGTTTGTTTTTTTTCTGTATGCAAAGGTAATGAATAAAAAGCAAAATAGCAAGTAATCATGATGAAGATTACTTGCTATTTCATTAAATTATAGGACTAAATCTATTTTTGTTGTATTTGAGATTCGAGTGTATGGATGCGAGCTTTGAATGTAGCGTCAACGTCCATTTGATTTTGCACTGTTTTGCAGGCATATAGCACTGTTGTATGGTCGCGTTTACCCATTGATTGACCGATGACAGACAAAGAGGTGTTGGTGTAGGTACGAGCCAAATACATAGCAACTTGGCGAGCTTCTGCAATTTTGCGTTCGCGGCTTTTTGAGTTGATAGCCTCAAGAGGGAGAGAGTAGTATTGGCATACGATGTTGCAAATCTTGTCAACAGTGATGTCTTCTTTCTCTATTGTAGGCGTTTCGACTACATTGCCAACAATTTTTTGTGCTAGTTGAATGTTGATTTCGGCATTCATCAATGTAGAGTGAGCGAGAAGAGAGATAAGTACACCTTCGAGGTCGCGCACACTGCTTGTAACATTCTCAGCTATATAATCAATTACATCTTCAGGTATGATTATACCATCTTTGTATGTTTTGTGCTTGAGGATTGCTTTGCGGAGGTTAAAGTCAGGTTTTTCGACTTCAACAACCAAGCCCCATTTGAAGCGGCTGAGTAGGCGGTCTTCCATACCATCTAACTTGCTTGGTTCGCGGTCGCAACACATGATGAGTTGTTTGCCTGTTTGGTGCAAGTGGTTGAAGATGTGGAAGAATGTATTTTGAGTTTTTGTTTTACCTGCTAATTCTTGTACGTCGTCGATGATAAGTACGTCGATGCTTTGATAGAAATTGAGGAAATCGTTGCTTTGGTTGCGTACTACAGCATCAGAGTATTGCATTTGGAAGAGATTGGCAGATACGTATAGAACACGTTTTTCTGGGTATCTTTCTTTCACTGCAAGACCGATGGCGTTAGCGAGGTGAGTTTTACCTACAGCCGAAGCACCCCAAATGAAGATAGGGTTGAAGATAGAGCGACCAGGTTGTTCTGCGATATTGAGTCCAGCACAACGAGCCAAACGATTGCTTACACCCTCTATGTAGTTAGCAAAATTGTAGTTGCGATTAAGTTGAGGGTCAAATGTAGTTTTTTCAATGCTTGTAAAAGGAGTATTTACAGGTGCATTGGTTGGTACATTTTGTTTTACTGGTGTGTCTGCTGTTGGGATTGTGGTAGAACCATTGTTGGTATTGCTATGGTCAATCATTATGCGATACAACAATTGGGTTTCTTGTCCAACTACGCGATTAAGTGCTTGGCGCAACAAAAAAGCAAATTGCTCTTCTATATATTCGTAGAAAAATTGAGATGGAACTTGTACGACAAATTTGTTGTCGTTGTAGCTCAATGGCACGATAGGGGTGAACCAAGTGTTGTACATTGATTCCCCTACATTATCTCTTACGATAGAGAGACAGCGGTTCCAGAGTTCTACGTGTTGTTCCATTTATATTTTTTTCTATTTTTTCGCTTAAATCCCCTTCCCTTAAAACTTTTAATAAGGGCTAAAAAATCAAATTGACTTGATGTTTAGGGAGTTAAAAGAGACGACATCTCTTAAGGATTTTCGATACAAATTTCGTAATTTTTTTTGAATTACAAAAGTCTTATTTTAAATTGAGACGGATAAAAAACTCTATCTTGTTTATATTCAAAACGTTTGTCGTAAAATGTTGATTTTAAGAGTTTTTAATAGATTTATGTAAATATAAATTGTTGATTATTAGTGGTTTGTTGTAATGTTGAGATATTTGATATTAGAACATAATAAAAGTCCAAAATGCTTGATTATTGGACTCTTATTGTATTTTGTATTTTAAAAATATAAATTTTAAAATATTTTGTTATTTAGATTTGATTAAAATAACGGATGTTAGTTTAGTCGTGTTTTATTGTTTCTTTTTTTTCTTTCCTAATGGGTATAAATAGCGTCTTGGATCGTCATTGAAATCAATCAACAAATTGTTTGCGCTATTCATTGTTGAATTTAGGGTATTGTAGAGAGTTTTGTCGTTGAGAAGGGCACCAAGTGTGCTATTAGGGGAATTTAATTGTAGTGTAAATTCTTGGATATTTGTGATTGTAGAGTCGAGAGATTCGATTATGTCTTTGTATTGAACAGAGCTTAATTGTCCTGTTACAGATTTTAGATCTGTGCAGATTGTGTTTACACTATTTATAATAGGAGGGAATTGCTCGTCAATCATTTTAGTCAATCCACGAGATGTTTTGTGGAGTTCAGCAGTGATAGACTCAAAATTATTGAGGCTACGTTGGATTTCGGAAGAATTGATGAGATTATTAACCGAAAGGATAAGCGAATCGGCATGTTTGATCGTTGATTGGATAGATGGTACGATGTCAGCCATAGAAGCCATCAATCCTTTTTCGGTGTCGGTGATGAGAGTATCGCCTGATGTATGGAAGTCAGGAGCTTCGGTAAATACGAGGTTGATACCTTTGCCACCGAGCATACTTTCGTCGAAGAGGTAAGCTATTGTGCCTTTAGGGAGTTTGATATCTTGGTTCATTAGGATATCAACTACGAACGATTCTTTTTGAGTGAAATCGTATCTGATGTTACGCACTTGTCCCACTTTGTAACCTTTTATAAATACACCATTAGAGACAACAAGTCCGTCGATGCGTTCGTATTTTAGGTAATAGTGGTTGCTTGGAGTGAATAGATTTACGCCTTTGAGGAAATTGATGCCCCAAATAAGGAATGCCAAAGCACAGACAAAAGCAAGTCCGATTTTGACCTCTTTTGTGAAGAATGTTTTTTTCATATTTTAGATATTTTTTCGTTTAACTCAAGATTTTTGCTACACTCGGCAATTTAAGTAAACTCAATTGCTCTCGCTTATCGCAAAAATTAGTAACGAGTAGCGAGACTTGCCATCGATGTTAGATGTTTGATTAATTTTTAAGTTTTTCGAGTGCAGATTGGATTGATATTTTTTTGTTGCCATCAAATGCTACAATAACAGCATCTTTGAACATCTCTTGTATTTTTTTGAGATTTTCTTTTGCTTCGTCGTATGATGAAGTTTCGGTGCAAGTGTATTTATACCAACCATTTTCGATTATGTGACGAATAGGTTTGTATTTTTGTATTCGGCGCATATCGTAGTTGTCGCTTGGCACTTCGCTGCGTGAGCTAAATACCTGTATGCGAAATACGATGTTGTTTTTTGGAGTTTCTGGTGTTTGAACTGTTTGAGGTTTAGGTTGAGGCTCTTCTTTAGTTGTAGTTTGTTGTATTGTTTGTGTCTCCTTGCTTTTAGCCTCATTGATAGATATTTTTTTATTACCCTCGAAAGCAACGAGTAGGGCATCTTTAAATGTTTGTTGCACCTCTTTTAATTTCTTTTCAGCATCTGCGTATGTGTAAGTATCACCACAAGTGTATTTATACCATCCATTTTCGCTATAGTGCGAAACAGGTTGATATTTTGTTGCTTTGCGGTAATCAGAATTATTTTGAGGTATGATAGTACGCGAACTGAATATTTGAACTTTATATGTTATATTAGATGCTATATTAGTTGCAGCGGTATTTGGTTTAGTCTCTGGGTTTGTGTCTGTTTTTACCTCTGTTTTAGATGCAGTATTTTCTTTCTTTTTCTTCTCTTTTTTTGTTGTTTTAGGGGCTTCTGCTGGTTCGGGTTGAGCAGTTTCTTGTTTGATTTGTTCAATTTGAGGTGTTGTTATAGTGCGTTTGTCGTATTCGTGTTTATATTTTTCGAAAGCAGAGTAGATACAAGTAGCCATCTTTTTTTGACCTTCATCAGAAATCAAGAAATTTTCTTCAGTTGGATTTGTAATAAAGCCCAATTCAACCAATATACTAGGCATTTTCACTTGATGTAATACCCAAAAAATAGCTTGACGAACACCACGGTCAAGACGTTTGATTTCGACAAACTCTTTTTGAATGTAGTATGCAATTTCGACTGATTGGTCAATATATTTACTTTGCATGAATTCAAACATGATGTATGAATCAGGCGAAGTTGGGTCGAATCCTTGATAAGTCTCTTTATTGTCATCCTCGAGGAGGAGCACAGAGTTTTCGCGTTTTGCAACCTCGAAGTTGGCTTGCGATTTTGAAAGACCTAACGTAAAAGTTTCGGCTCCGTATGCTTTAGTTGACTCACTCGCATTAGTGTGAATAGAGATAAATAGGTCGCCATCAGCTTTATTAGCAATATTTGGACGCTCTTGTAAAGTTACATATTTATCTGTTTCACGAGTGTAAACTACTTTAACATCAGGGTGTTTTTCGTTTATCATTTTGCCTACGGTAAGGGCAACATTTAGGTTAATATTTTTTTCTTGACCCTTTTTGCCAACAGCTCCAGGATCTTTACCGCCATGACCAGGATCGAGTACAACAGTGAACTGTTTTGCCGAAAGTGTTAGTGCAAAAAATATGCAAATAGTTGATAATGTAAGTCTTTTGATTGTCATATGAAAATAATAAATATCATGCAAAGTTAATAAAAAAATACAAGATATACAATTTTAAGAGAGTATTTTTATTAGAATCTTGTGTGAAAAATTAAATAATAAAATAACTAACTATTTGATTCTTTTCATAAGAGAAAGAGACATAGATTCAATTTAAAAATCTTCATATAATCTATTCACTATAATTATATTATCCCATACTACTTTATCCTTATTTATAACATATTATAAACATAGTATAAATATATGATAAATATACTATAAATATATGATAAATATAGTATAATGATATCTGTGCAATGAACCGAGAGAGGCTAATAATCCAAAAGAGAATAATACAACAAAAAAGATTGACTCAAAAAGAGCCAATCTTATTAATTATCGTTAATTGAATTAATTAAAAAGGAAGATCCTCATCAATACTAGTAGGAGCCCCGATAAAAGGTTGAGCTACTGGCTCTGCCGATACTTGAGGAGCAGGTTGAGCTATTGGAGCTGTAGGTTGAGCAAAAGTTTGAGCAGCAGGCGCAGTGTATTGGTTAGCTCCATATTGTTGATTTTGTACAGGTTGTTGACCATCTTGTGTTTGTGGACGAGTCAAAATCTGCATATCTTCAGCATAAATTTCTGTGATGTAACGACGATTTCCCATTTTGTCTTCGTAAGTGCGAGACTTAATTTTTCCTTCGATGTAGAGGCGTGCGCCTTTACGAACATATTTTTCAGCAACCTCTGCAAGTCCGCGCCATACTACAATAGTGTGCCATTCTGTGCGGTCAGGTACTTGTGTACCATTTGACATAGTGTAACCACGTTCGGTTGTTGCTAAAGGAAAATTAGCTACTCTTACATTGTTCTCCAAGTAACGTACATCAGGGTCTTTTCCTACGTTACCAATCAAAATTACTTTGTTTACTGACATAGTGTATAAAATTAGATTTAAAAAGTTTGTCAAAGTAACATCTTTTTTTTCAAATTACCAAATTTTTAAGCAAAAAAATGAAAAAATATATATAAAATATTGATTTTTTGCTTGTTATATATTTAAAAATCGTTTTTTTTTGAAAAAAAGAAAAAAAATAGTGCCTAATGTTTTGTCAATCAAAAAAAAAGTTGTAATTTTGCAGTCCGATTGCGGTTGTGAGAAATATCGTAAACGAATATAAATCAAAAATATAATTGTATTACTTAAAAATTTTACAAAAATGACTAAAGCAGACATTGTAAATGAGATTGCAAAAAACACAGGTATTGCAAAAGATGATGTGTTGAAAACAGTTGAGGCTTTCATGGATTGTGTAAAAGACTCATTGGCAAAAAATGAAAATGTTTATTTGAGAGGCTTCGGTAGCTTCATCGTTAAAGAACGTGCAGAAAAAACAGCTCGTAACATCTCTAAAAACGTTACTATCAAAATCCCTGCACACAATATTCCTGCATTTAAACCTTCAAAAGAATTTACTGCTAAAGTAAAATAATAACCTTTTGGATAATATTCAGATAAGGAATTTTTTTATTAACTATTAAAAAACATATAAGCTATGCCAAGCGGAAAAAAACGTAAAAGACATAAAATGTCAACGCACAAACGTAAAAAAAGACTAAGAAAAGACCGTCATAAAAAGAAAAAATAATCTTTACGGTTAGTCTTATGAATTATAAAAACAAATTTAGAGAAACTTGGCACTTCAATGCCGGTGCTTTAAATTTGTTTTTTTTTATAAATGAGCGAAGCGAATATATCTCGCATATCGTGTCTAATATTTATAAGTCTTAAGAATGCAAAAAGAATTAGTAATAAATGCGCAGAACGACCAAATAGCTATTGCGCTTCTTGAAGATAAAAATTTGGTCGAACTTAATAAAGATACCCTCCAACACTCATTTGTGGTGGGCAATATTTATCTTGGCAAAGTGAAAAAACTAATGCCAGGACTTAATGCTGCATTTATCGACATAGGTTCTGAAAAAGAGGCATTTATCCATTATCATGACCTTGGCCAGCAATTTCTCACATTTAATAATTATGTTCGTCAGGTACTTGACGATCGTAAACATGAGCCAAAAGTGAAACGTATGCCCGATTTGCCTAAGGATGGGCAAATCAAAGATGTACTTCAACAAGGGCAATTCATAATGGTTCAGATTGTTAAGGAGCCTATTAATACTAAAGGTCCAAGACTTACGGGTGAAATCAGTATTGCTGGTCGCAATATGGTCTTGTTGCCATTAGGAGATAAAGTCTCTGTATCTCAAAAAATCAAATCTAACGAAGAGCGTGTGCGTCTTCGTAAATTGGTGCAAAGTATCAAATCACCATCATTTGGTGTGATTATCCGTACTGTTGCAGAAGAAAAACGTGTAGCAGAGCTTGATAACGAGCTCAAAATGATGGAAAAACGTTGGGTTAAAGTTGTAAATGAATTGCGTCGTGCTAAAGGCGTTTCTTTGTTGATGGAAGAGAGTAGCCGTACCGTTTCTATTTTACGTGACCTATTTACCACTGAATTTGAGGCTATTCATGTCAATTCGCTTTCTGTTTATGATGAGGTGGTGTCGTATGTCGAAATGATTGCTCCTGAACTTAAAAATATAGTTAAACTCTATGATGGTGAATTGCCTATATTTGATAATTTTGCCATAACAAAACAGATAAAATCTCTATTTGGACGAACCGTTTCATTTAAGCGTGGAGCCTATCTAATTATGGATAAAGCTGAGGCTATGCATGTTATTGATGTCAACAGTGGTACGCGTACTAAGGCCTCTCAAACGCAAGAAGAGAATGCTTTAGAGGTCAATATGGCAGCCGCTACTGAGATTGCACGTCAACTTCGTCTTCGTGATATGGGCGGTATTATTGTTATTGACTTCATCGATATGAACGAAGGAGCCAATCGAAATCAGTTATTCGAGCATATGCAACAGCTTATGAGTGCTGATCGCGCTCGTCATAATATATTGCCACTTAGTAAGTTTGGACTCATGCAAATCACACGTCAGCGTGTGCGTCCAGCTCTTGAAGTTGATACTACAGAGACATGTCCTACATGTTTTGGTACAGGTAAAGCGAAGCCTTCAATTCTATTTACAGACCAATTAGAAGAAAAATTTGAACTTATCAAAGAGGTGTATAATACATCTCGTTTCACCATACACTTGCATCCATACGTTGCTGCGTATATTAAGAGTGGATTTCCTTCTCAACTTTTGCGTTGGAAAATGAAATATGGCTTTGGTTTAAGAATTTTGCCAGTTCAAGATTTAGGTTTTCTTCAGTATCGATTTGTCGATAAAAACGGCGATGAACTTGATTTAAATAGTACACAAGCAATGCTTGAAGAATAAAGTAAGGAAATAAAAAAAGTCGGATATGTCTTTGGCATATCCGACTTTTTTATTTAGTCTGTCCTAAGAGTTTAAATTTCCATACCCATATCCATAAGATTCACCTCCTGATGTTCCATTTAAGACTAATGATACATTTCTTAAGTGATCTTCAGCTATTAAACTATTTAGATTATGGATGTAGTGTTGTTGAGTAACTTTTTGACGACATATATAGACAATAGCATCTGAGAATTGTGCTAATTGTATAGTATCTGAAGTCAAACCTACAGGTGCAGAGTCAACAATAATATAATCGTATTGTTCTCTTAAGTATTCAAACAAAGCATTTAATCTAGGATTGCTTAATAATTCAGATGGATTAGGTGGTATCGAACCAGCAACAAAAACATTAAGATTTTTATTTTGGGGATATACTTGTTTTATATCTTCTGGTGTATATGCTGGTTCAGATAAATAGTCTGTTATACCTGGAGTTGTTTTTAATGATAAATATTCAGCTAATCTAGGTATGCGGATATCAAGACCTAATAAAGCAACTTTTTTGTCAATCATAGCCAATGAGAGAGCTAGGTTTGTCGATACGAACGATTTGCCTTCTCCTGCGTGAGATGATGTTACTATAATTACTTTGTCGGTTGGTTTTGTAAATGTAAATTTGATATTTGTTCGTAATGCACGGAATGCTTCAGCGACAATGCTATTATTACCTGATTGCATAACAATATTAGATTGTTTTTGTTTAACTAATGGTATTGATGCAATAATAGGTAAATTTGTTAGATTGCGTAACATTTTTTTGTTTTCAACCTTATTATTGATTAAAGAATCAATATATATGTAAACCAATCCAATAACTCCAGCCATAAAAATAGCCAATAATAGAATTATTTTTTTATTTGGAGCTATAGGTATTTCTGATGTGTAGGCGACATCTACAATCTTGCTAGTATTAATATTTGACGCAAGACTGAGTTGAATATCTTCACGTTTTCTAAGTAAGAAAAGATAGAGATTTCTTTTTATACCTTGTTCTCTTGCAATTTCTACATATTCTTTTTCAATAGTAGGTACAGAAGAAAGATTATCTGCCAATGTTTCATTGCGTTCGATTATATCACGGCGTCTAATTTCTGTTCCTTCTTTGATATTTGTTATAGTTTGAAGAATATTTTGACGAGTCATCAAAATTTTATCTTTCAATTGAGATATGAATGGGTTGTTTTCGTTTGTAGAGCGAGTTAAACGAAGATATTCCATTACTTTATTGTTGTAATCTACAATTAAAGAAGAGAGAACAGGGTCATTTATACCTGTATTGCTTGGAATTAAATCTAGCAAATCTGAATTCAAAATATGATTTTCTACGAACGTCATGAGATTATATTCCATGTCGATTGTAGTGAGTAATTGTTCATATTGTTTAGAAGATTCTAGTGTTATTTGCGCTTGCGCAGAAAGATTAGCCAATCCTTCTTTTATACGATATTGCTCTACTTCATTTTCAATTATAACCAACTCTTTACTAACAACATCAATTCTTTCATCGATAAATTTAGACATTTGATATGCAGTCTTGTTTTTATCTGACAATGCATCTCTGTTGTACAATTCTATAATTTTGTTGATTATAGCTTCATTCTTTTTAATATTGCCACCTTCGAGTGTAATATTAATAGCATTAGCTTTTTTGTTCGAAAGTGCAATATTGATTAAAGTGTTGTACCCTTCAATGCGTGATTTTACGGGTGCAGTTACGTATTTTAATTCGTAATTAGGGTAATCGGGATCAATTTTTGTAGTATCTTCTATGAAACTAAATTTTCCCCAAGGAGTTTCTAGTGAGTGGGTTAAATCGGTTAATTCACCTTTGAACTTAGTTTTGTTATATCCAAGTTTATGTATAAATTTAAATTTCCAAATATTTTTTGAGTTCTTTTTAACTTCAATGGTTAGTGAACCTCTTAAATTCTGTTTATATTCGTCTGGGAATATAACGATAAGAGGTTCGTTATTGTATAGTTGGTAATAACCGCCAAGACGTTTTTTGTAGAATGTGTTTGTTTGTAACATTAATTCTTCAACCATTTGTTTCATAATGGTTTTGGATTTTAATATTATCATTTCATCATCTACAACCTTTCCCACGTTCATCAAATCTGATGCCATAGAAAATTCATCGCCCATCATAGATGCTCCTAATTTATTGTCGGAACGAATCAGCAATGTGCCTGTTGTTGAGTATTCTGGAGGTGTAGAAAATATATAGTAAATGGCAAATGCAAGGCATAATACACCTGTAATAATGAAGACATACCATTTCCTTAGAATTTTAAAAATCAACTCTTTTACATCAATTTCTTCAATTGCGGTATTTTGCCCGTTTGTTGTATTTTGATTATTATTAGTCATAAAAATTTATTATTTTTTAATTTTTCATATTAAGTATAGCTACGATTGTGGTTGCTACTGAAGCTAATGATGATATCGTACTTAAATAAATTGCTGCGTTTGTTGATGCTGCTGAGCTGACAACAGTATTCATTCTTGTTTTATTGGGTTCAACATAAATTATATCATTTTGTTGCAAATAATAGAATGGAGAAGATAAAATGTCTGTCTTATTAAGATCTAGTCTAATATATTCTTTTTTTCCTCCTTCCATTTCTCTTATTAGGAGGACATTGTCACGGCGACCATATATTGTTAAATCGCCCGCAATACCCAATGCTTGTAAGATTGAAGTGTGCTCATTTGATATGGTATAAGTTCCTGGTCTTTGGACTTCACCTAATATTGTAATTTTGTAATTTAAAAATTGAATAGTGACAATTGGATCTTTTAGGTATGGTTGTAATTTTTCTTTTATTAAAGCTACTGCTTCTGATTTTTTTAGTCCACCGATTTTAATCTTTCCTAATATTGGAGATGTAATTTCTCCATTTATGTCAACAATATAAGGCTGCATAGTTGGAGTAGTTATCAATTTTTCTTCACCAGGAGAACTATATGATATGACAGGTAGGTTAAAAGGAGCGACTGTTAGTGGGTCCATAGCAGAAATTACGATGGATAACATGTCATCATTATGAATACGAGGTTCGTTTTGAACTACTGGAATTTCCTCATTTGATGATTCTAAATCTTTAAAATACGGAATTTTTTTCGACATTGAACAAGAATTCAATAGCAAGATAATCCCTAATAAAAAAACAGTGTTTTTTGTTATCTTTCTCATTTTTAATTGATTTTAACAGTAATGCATCTTAATTTTATGCACTAAAAATCCATTATACAAACGCTTGCAAAGATACTTTATTTTATTGATTTGGCAAAATATTTTATAAAAAAAAAGATTTTTAAGTTTAATTATTTGTAATACAGTGGATTATCATCAAATTTAAATTTTATTAAACATTTTTTGTAAAATCATTTGCCCAAATGCAAAATAATAGTTACCTTTGCGCAAATTATGTCTATGCCACATTTTTATAATTAATCAATATTTATTAACTTTAAAACTTTAAATTCTATGACTTGGTTATCAAGTTCTTCTATCGGAAGAAAAGTTGTAATGAGCGTTACAGGTGCAGCCTTGGTGTTGTTCCTTTTGTTCCACGCAACAATGAACATTTTCTCTATTACAGATGCTATGTTCGGTGTGGAATACTATAACGCTATTTGTAAATTCTTAGGTGCTAACTGGTATGCGCTTATCGCTACTGTAGGCT
>JAZQRP010000196.1:0-2383 GCA_045629685.1 Candidatus Aphodosoma sp.
TGCACAATTCAAAAAAAAGTAGTACCTTTGCGGGCTAAATATTGGAAAGTATAATTTACAATTATCGTTTTATATGAAAAAAGGCAGTTTTATAGTAGTTTTGTTGGCAATGATTTGCTTGCCAACTAGTATTTTTGCGGAGCACACGTTCTCCGTAGACCGCTTGGAATTTGGTGTATATGGTGGTTTGGGCTTTTACGTTGGTCCTCGTCACGGAGACATGAAGCTTTCACAAGTGTATGATGTCGTATATTTAAAACATAATAACCTGCAAGGTACAAATTGGCCAGGTATCGAGACATTTGGTTTCTCTGTAGGATATCGTATTGACACCCGATGGCAAGTTCAATTGCAAACAGTTCGTCAACGCACCTGTTTTACAAACCAATACCAACACCTCTACTATAATGCCATGTGGCATTTAGATGCTATGGCTGAATTCAATATCTTGCAGTACGGAGCAGAAATGCGCCCAGAATTAGGTGTGTATAATATCGTACCTTACGTAGGTTTAGGTTATGGTATTACTATGTACAATGCAGAAGCAACTTTGCGAACAACTCGTAAAAATGGTATTGTGGGTTCTATGTACCCTGCTGTTGGATTCAAGAAGGATTCTGTCGGAAAATATATCAAGGGGGAGCACATTCCAACCAACTTGGCAATGTACATCCCTATTGCATGTGGTGTAAAATGGCGTTTCCACCAGAATGTGCAATTAAAGGCACAGTTCCAATACCAAATGTATATCCAACAAAAGGACAAATCCATAGAGGATCCTTCTTGGACTCCAATTTTTAATAGCAGTATTGAGGGAAGTTCTGCAGGTACTCAACCCGACAAGATCTATGGACGAGTAGTCGGTGATCACCATAATTTTATGTTCTCATTAGGCTTAATTGTGAACTTTGGTTCATGGCATGAGAATTTGAGAAAGAGTAACGTACGTTTCTAAGCCATCCATTTGCAAAGCCGTACAATCAACATATTACAACACCTCATTGGGTTGTGGATGCTATTATTTCCCGTGTGCATCACTGCTCAAACAAACATGTATCACATGGAAGTTGGAGTACACGGTGGTGGAGGATATTATGTGGGTGAATTGGC
The DNA here is from genome assembly GCA_045629685.1 of Candidatus Aphodosoma sp. Classification (GTDB taxonomy): domain Bacteria; phylum Bacteroidota; class Bacteroidia; order Bacteroidales; family Paludibacteraceae; genus Aphodosoma. Next base: position 1,111 of record JAZQRP010000196.1, read on the forward strand.
TCCCCACGTTTTCATGTCATCACAACTCGCATACGGAGCACATTTTAGATACAAATTTGATAACCGATGGGCAGCAAAGGCACAAGGCGTATTGATGTGCGGAAGAAGATATATCAACCCCGCAATATGGAATTTTGATGTGACAGTTGATTTTAACTTTTTTGATTTCGGAGAAAGAGATTATTATATCGGTCAAATTTGTCCATTTATATTTGCAGGTGCAGGTTGCTCTTTGTTTAGCGCCGATACCCTTAAAAATGATTTAATGATTAAAGATAGTATCGTCGTTGCCCGTCCATATATTCCATTCGGAGTTGGAATAAAATGGAAGTTTCACGATAGAATGCAACTTCAGTTCGCGTGGCAACACAATGCATACATATGGAATGGAGATTGTATAGAAGGAAAAAAGTATGATTACCCCACTATAAAAGAAGAAGGGAAGAAAAATATTCTAAACAACGATGTCACCTCAACGTTTACTCTCACCTATATCATTGAGTTCATGAGGCATCGACCTAAAAATAAGAATATACGTTTTTAATATTGAATGACTTATAAAGAACAAATAGTACGTGAGCGTCTTCCTCGTCATGTGGCGATTATCATGGATGGAAATGGTCGTTGGGCAAAACGAGAAGGGTTAGCGAGAATGTTTGGTCACCGCAAAGGTGTAGAAACGGTACACCGAATCACCGAAGCGGCGGCAGAATTGGGAATTGGATATTTGACTTTATACACTTTTTCTACTGAAAATTGGAATCGCCCAAAAGAAGAAGTAGATGCTTTGATGGCTTTGTTGGTGGATACAATCGCAAAAGAAACACCCACATTGATGAAAAATAATATTCGTTTAGAAACAATCGGAGATTTGAGTCGTTTGCCAGAGCAAACACGCAATAAGTTTATCGGTTGTATTCAAGAAACGAGCAACAATACGGGCTTAACACTAGTCATCGCACTCAGTTACAGTGCTCGATGGGAGATTATTCGTGCCACGCAAATGATGGCTACCGCAGTCCAAGCAGGTCAGTTATTGGTGGAAGATATTAACGAAGAAACGATCTCTTCATTCATGACCACACGTAATATGCCCGACCCTGATTTGTTAATCCGCACAAGTGGCGAATTAAGAATAAGCAACTTTTTACTTTGGCAGTTGGCATACTCAGAATTATATTTCACAGATTGTCTATGGCCAGAATTTACAGAAGAAGAATTTTATCATGCGATTGTTGACTATCAACATCGTGAACGTAGATTTGGAAAAACC
>JAZQRP010000197.1:0-7219 GCA_045629685.1 Candidatus Aphodosoma sp.
CAATCAAAAAGACTCAAAAATTAGAAACTGTTAAACATTTGTGTGTAGGAGAATCTTTCCATTGGAAAGTTAACGATAAAATATATACTGCTACAAAAGATACAATTTATACTGATGAATATATTGAGTATCATGATGGAAGTTCATCTTGTCCAAGTGCAATTCATACTTTGAGATTAGAGTATGTATCAGGTGGTGAGACTATAGATAGTATAAGTATTTGTGAGGGTGATACTTTAGTTTGGAATGGTAAATTATATACAGAATCTGGATTTGACACACTTAAATTGTCTACATGTGATGCAATTGTAATATTGGATTTGACAGTAGTGCCAATTGCAGAAAGTGTAGAAAAAGTTGATACTTGTTATTCAGATTTAGATAATGGTATTTATCTCTGGAATGGTATTGCTTGTGATAAGAGTGCTACTTATACTTTCCGTACTAAATCAAAAGGAGAACTTTCTTGTGATAGTATAGCGACACTTATCTTGACTATCAAAGAGTCGGTGGTATCTAACTTCAGTGATACAGGTTGCGGATCTTACGAATGGAATGATAGTATTTATACCGAAAGTGGTGATTATATACAAAGATTCCCAGCTGCTAATGGATGTGATAGTGTAGTAACATTGCACTTAACAATTAATCCAATATATAATGTTGAATTTACAGAAAAGGCTTGTAAGTCTTATTATTGGGCAGCTAAAGATTCTACTTATGAGGTAAGTGGTGATTATACAGAAACTTTCAAAACTGTCAATGGTTGTGATAGTGTGGTGACTTTGCATTTGATAATTGGTCAACCTGTGGCTACAGAAGATGCTGTTCTTGCTTGTCAGTCTTACTATTGGGCAGCTAAAGATTCTACTTATGAGGTAAGTGGTGATTATACAGAAACTTTCAAAACTGTAAATGGTTGCGATAGTGTGGTAACTTTGCACTTGACAATTTTGCCTGCTGCAATAGATTCTGTTGAATTGGCTACTATATGTGAAGGTGATACTTTATATTGGCATGGTATGAAATGTTCTGTCGAGAAAGACTATTTTGATACGACTAAGAATGTTGCAGGTTGTGATAGTATTTATCATAAATTGCATTTATATGTTAAACCTAACCCGGTAATTCCTAATGTTTCAGTATCTAAATGTTTTGGCGAAGAATATACTTGGGATGTTACAGGAGAGACTTATAAAGAGTCAAAAATTGTAACAGTGCCATATTCAGTAGAATCTGGTTGTGGATCAATTACTCTTAACTTGATTGTCCACGATGAAATCGAACCTACATATGATACTATAAATATTTATAATGGTCAATCTTATTATTGGGTTGATACTACGTTGACAACTGTAGGAACATATACTAAAACGTTCCCTAGCGAATTGACAGGTTGTGATAGCGTTGTTCATTTGACATTGAATGTATTGAAGAAAACTACGGTTGACTCTTTGGTTACTGGATTTGTCTGTGATGGAACTGAGTATGTAGATCCTATTACTAAGGAGGCGCATATCATCTCTTCGTTGATTCCTTCAACTTGGACTTGGAAAACTACTGTTGAGGGAGTTGAGGCTGATACTATCCATCATTTCGAAATCACTCCAATCGTAGCTCCAGAGGTGATGACTGAGACTATCTTGGCAACTATCAATGCTATCCCAGTGTTGAAACAAGGAGAAAAACCTCAAGTGGATGCTTCTATAGCAGCAATTCAAGCTTATTACAATGCAGAAGATACAGATACAATTGCAAATGTTTCTAGTGTTACTTGGTCGAATATTGATGATACTTTGGCTTGTGATGCTACTAAACTTGTGATGAAATTAACTGTTGAGGCTGATTGTGATAATATTTTGATAATGCCATTCGAATTTGATGTGGAAGAACTTAAGGTCGTGAAGACTGAGGTAGATACTACTATCTGTTATGGACAAAAATATATATGGAAAGAAGCTACTGGTCTTGATTATGACAAAACTGGTGAGTATAAGGATACAGTAAGAACTGCATTTGGTTGTATTTCTCATGTTCGTATATTGAATTTGACAGTGCTCCCTGCAGATACAGTTGTAACAGATACAACAATTTGTTATGGAGATTTACCTTTCGTTTGGGAAGAGAATTGGAAAGTTTATGAAAAAGATACTATTGATTCTGAGTTCTATCAAGATTCAGAAGGATGTATCAGTGTTCATAAATTGCACTTGACAGTCTCGCCAGAAGTACAAGCAGTTGAATTATATTCTACTATCTGTTATGGTGGCACAGTAGAAGGCTGGACAGAAGTGGATGGCACTAAGGTCGGAACTACTTCGTATGAGCGTAAATCATCAAATGTTGATGGTTGTGATAGTACTACAATTATGTATGTAACAGTCTTGCTAGATGTAGTTTATGCACCAGCAGAAAGTGTAACAATCTGTTTCGGAGAAAGCTATACTTGGAGAGGTAAAGATTATACAGAAAGCGCAAGTGATACTTTGAGAAATCAATTGGGTTGTGATAGTATTATCTATACATTGAACTTGACTGTTAATCAACCAGTATCAACAGACGAAACAGTAGTAACTTGTGGTACATACACATGGAATGGTCAAGATTACACTACAAGTGGTGATTATACATTCACTACTACATCAGAAAATGGTTGTGATAGTGTTGTAACATTACATTTGACAATTTTGGCAGATGCTGAAACTGAAAACGAAGAGTTGATTATTTGTGCATCGGAATTCCCTTATTCATGGCGTGGAGAAACAATAACAGTTGCTGGTACTTATACTGTGGTAGAACAATATGTAGGTACAGATTGTGATAGTGTAATTCACGTATTGGAACTTCAAACTTATGTAGTGACATTAGATTTGGATACTAATAATCTAGTTAGACCAATTGCAGTTTGTGGAAATCCTGTAGATGTTGTAGCTGCTACCGCTGATATAGAAGAACGTATCGCAGAAGCTGGTTTGTATGCACCAAATGCTGAAGTAAGTTGGTATATTAGCAATAATGGAAATTGGATTTTATTGAATGATGATCCTATTAAGGGTGGTGTAAATGATATTATTGTTAAATGTGTCGTTACAAGCGATTGTGGCACAATAGAATCTGATGCATTTACTGTAACAGTTGAGATACCAACACCAGAAAATGATGAGGATATGGATAACTTCCGTGTAGTAAGTAAATATGGAAATCGTATCTTCTTGTTAGATTTGAATTACTTTGAGTCTAAATTTGGCTGGATTCCTGCTCCAGAAGAGGTAGCATGGTATAGAGTTGTGGGTGATGTTGACCTATCTTCTGAAATTGGAATGGGTGTTGATGGTGATATCAAAGTTGGTACGGGACATGCATATAATGAACCAGATGGTTCTGTGATTAAGCCAGGTGATTATTATGCATTTATTGCACGTACAGAAGTGGTTAATCCAGATGACTGTCATTCTATTACAAGAACAACAATTCTTTCAAGTGCAATAGAAGCTTTGTCTCCTCAATTAATTTCGAATGTGGTTAATTCAGGTGATAATCTAACACTTATCAATTTGAATTCTGATGAGATTACTGAAATTTATGTATATAATATGATGGGAGAATTGATTGATACATACGTAGTAAATCAAGATTCTGAATTCATATTCAATGCTGCTCATGTCTCAGGATATTATTTGATAGATGTTAAAACAGCAAATGCTAAAACTACATTACGTTATATTGTTAAATAAGGGAGGAGAAGATTATGAAAACTATGATAATGTCAATTAAAAGTTCAAAATTAATGAAGGTAAGCTTGCTAGTGATTTTCACTAGCCTGCTACCTTTGGTAAATGCTTCTGCTCAACGAAAAGCGTTGACCTATCAAGATTCTGGAGCTCCTGTAGAAGTAGGTGACTCTGTAAAAGTTAATAGAGATAGTCTTTACTATGAGACAGGAGAGCGTATTCTTGATTGGGTATATGATCAAGTGCATGAGGTGCGTCAGGTAAGTAGTAAGTTTCACCCTGATGGTATTTTGGTGAGAGGTATTTATTCTTGGCTTACAATTGGATCTGTTATTCCTTTGAATGAAAAGAAAGTTTTGGAAAAAGATACTGTTGTTACTGAACCTATAGTAGAAGAACCTATAGTAGAAGAACTTGTAGTAGAAGAACCTGTAGAGGAGTTTGTTTTAGAGTTAGATACGCTGTTAGATGTAGAGTCTGCTCTTGAATTTGCTCCTTTAGCAGATTCAGTTTCAGTTGTAGATGAGGAGGAATCTAAACCATATCAAGTAAATCGTTTTACAATTGGTGTACGTGGTGGTTTTGCTTCGTCAATGGCTAAACCTGCTAAATTACCATTGGGTGGGGATGTGCTTCTTGATTTACAATATGCTCATTATTGGGCGGCTGGTCAAAAGAAAATCCGTTTTGGTCTTTTGACAGGAATAGCTGCAGGGTATATGAATACTAATCGTAATCAAGTATGGGATGAAACATTTACTGTAAGTACATCGGATGGTGATATTATTTATAATGTAACAGCGGATAATATTCATGAAACAAATCATCAACTTCAATTAGAGGTGCCTTTAATGTTTTCTATGATAACTAATGGTGGTTTCTTTTTGAATGTTGGTCCTCGCTTCTTGTTACCTGCTTATGCTCCATATAAACAAGTTATTACAAATGGTAATATTAGGGTTACAGATGTGGAAACAGGAGTAGTTTTGGATAATAATCCTGTGTATGGAGCTCTTAGTGCAGAGCAAGAGAATCAAAAAGGACAAGGTGAACAGCAATTTAAGTTGACTATGACTATTGGTGTAGAGTTGGGTTATGAATTCAAACTTAAATCAGGTAATTCTATTGGTTTAGGTGCATTTGCTAACTATGGTGTATATAGCATGTATAGTAATCAGCCAGTTGGTTCAGCTATTGATATTGCAAATCCAACAGGAGATGGTAGTGGTGTGGTAAATGTTGAGTCTTTGACCAATGCTTATACAAATAAGATGGGGCACCTTGATGCTGGTATTAAATTCACTTATAACTTGAATTTTATTAAATAGGGAGAGTTTGATATAATTTTCTAGCTCCTATATTTGTGGGAAAATGCGGATTTTAGTGTTGAAATTTGCATAAAAGCTAAGTAATCCTCGAAAGATTATCAAAACTTTCGAGGATTATTGTTTTTATGAATAGTTGTGGAAAAATTGTTGATTTTGTTGTTTAATTCAAAAATAATTTTTAATTTTGCAGATAATATATTGAATAATGTTTTGTTGTGTGGTGAATTATTTTTTGTTGTTGAGATTTTGTTTTTTATTTATTTTTTAGCAGTTGTCCTCGGCACGGATTTAGGGGTTGTTTTATGAAAAAATATTTTTATTTGTTTGTTTTAGTATTAATAGGTTTCTTGTTTGTTCAATGTGAGCGTAAAAAAATTGTTCTTAGAGGAGAAGAAAATGGATATGTTTATGTTAATCTTGGACTTTCGGTGAAATGGGCAACATGTAATGTCGGTGCAGATATGCCAGAAGAATATGGTGGTTATTTTGCTTGGGGTGAGGTTGAACCGAAAAAAACTTATGGTTGGAGCACCTATAAATATGGCTCAGATGCGGATCAGTTAACAAAATATTGTAATGATAGTAACTATGGTAAAGATGGTTTTGTTGACAATAAGATTGTATTAGATTTAGAGGATGATGTTGCAGCAGTTAATTGGGGTGGTAGTTGGAGAATGCCAACAAAAGCGGAGGAAGATGAATTGCGTGATAATTGCACTTGGATTTGGACAACAGAAAATGGAGTAAATGGTTATATAGTAACGTCAAACGTAGAGGGTTATACCGATTGTAGTATATTTTTGCCTGCTGCAGGCTGTATGTATGAAGATACGCTCTATCATGCTGGGGTAGGTGGTTATTATTGGTCGAGTTCGTTATATACAAATAATTCGGATCTTGATTATTATTTGTATTTTAATTCTGACTATGAGGACTGGAATTATAACTTTCGTTTCCGTGGGCATTCTGTTCGTCCAGTTTGTCCATAGAATATTGTTTTTATTGAACTTTTGTTGTGATTAATTTAGTAAAAGTTTGATATAATTTTATTGTAGACGGGGTGTACGGAGTTTTTTTGTGTGGTTTAATAGCGATTATAGGATTAATAGTTACTATAGAAATAATAGCCGTTACAGATGTAATAGGTGGGTGAAGTGTGTTTTTTTTGATGCTTATTTTGTATGTGTTTATAGTAGTTTTTCTTTGAAAATTAGAAAAACTCGAAAAAATGGGTTGATTTTTGTTTTTTAGAAGGCGTTTTTATTGCTAAATGACTGTTTTTTTTCTTTATTTTCGTTTAAAATAAGTTTTTTTTGTAAAAATATTTATTTTTTTTGTGTTTTTAAGTAGTTGATATTTAGTGTATTATTTTTATATTTGAAGAAAAGTGTATTTTTTTTGAAAAAAGTTGTAAAAATATTTGGTGGTTTCGGAAAAAGGTTGTATCTTTGCATCGCAATTGAGAGAGATACTTAATCAATCGAGAGAGCGACAATGGTGTGGTAGTTCAGCTGGTTAGAATACCTGCCTGTCACGCAGGGGGTCGCGGGTTCGAGTCCCGTCCATACCGCAAAAAAATGCCTACAAGAAATTGATATTCAATCTTGTAGGCTTTTTTTATGTCCAAAAAAATGCACCAAAAATGCATTAAAATATACCTAATTCCTTATTAGTGAGGTCCTTATGGGTGTCTTTTTGTTCTATATATTCCTGCTTTCTATCCCATTTTCTCACTTTACGCCTAACAGCACGAAATGTAGTGGTGCAATTTTTCTGCCATTTTGGTTAAAAAAATGCACGAAAAAAAGGAACTACCTTTGTAGTTCCCTTTTAAAAATGTTTTTCCATAAATGCTTGTCGTTGCTTATCCCCAATTGCAAAATATGGTCTCATTGCATCAAAATCTTCGTGTCCTGTATAAGTATTGGTATGCGATGGTTTATTTATCAATGGAATCATAAAAGCTGAAAAATTATACCGTCAACTTCTTTATGATTGCATAAAAGATATAGAAAAGCAATTGAACGATTTATTGATTTTTATAACAATCGCCGTCCTCATATGAGTATAGGCTATCAAACTCCATCACAGGTTCATCTCCAGTCAGGACCTCAAAAAAAGAAGTGGAAAGGTTATCAACCTCCAACGTCTACTTTTTTA
>JAZQRP010000198.1:0-2459 GCA_045629685.1 Candidatus Aphodosoma sp.
TAACGTTTCAATGTTGAAGTTCTTAGGCTTCGAACAAATTTTCAAAAACGCTTTGACAAACCTTCCACTCGGTGGTGGTAAAGGTGGTGCTGACTTCGATCCAACAGGAAAATCAGACGCTGAAATCATGCGTTTCTGCCACGCTTTCATGTATGAATTATGGAGAAACATCGGTGCTGACTTAGATTCACCAGCTGGTGACGTTGGCGTTGGTGGCCGCGAAATCGGTTACTTATACGGTATGTATAAAAAATTAGCTCGCGAACACAGCACAGGCGCTTTGACAGGTAAATCATACGGCTGGGGTGGTTCATTGATCCGTCCAGAAGCTACAGGTTTCGGCGCTATGTACTATGTTAACCGCATGGTTAAACAAGTTGGCGACACAATGGAAGGCAAGAGAATCGCTTTATCAGGCTTCGGTAACGTAGCATGGGGCGCTGCAACAAAAGCTATCGAACTCGGTGCTAAAGTCGTTGCTATCTCAGGTCCAGACGGCGTTTGCGAAATCCCAGAAGGTATCACAATGGAAATGGTTGACTATATGCTCGAAATGCGTGCTTCAAACCGCAACAAAGTTCAAGATATGGCTGACAAATTCCCAGGCAAAGCTATCTTCACTCCTGGTAAGAAAGCTTGGAGCATCAAATGTGACATCGCATGTCCTTGCGCATTCCAAAACGAAATGAACGAAGACGACGCTAAAGAATTACTCGCTAACGGCGTAAAATATGTAGCTGAAGTTTCTAACATGGGTTGCCAACCAGGCGCTATCTCAACAATCCAAAAATCAGGTACTCCATTCGCTCCTGGTAAAGCTGTTAACGCTGGTGGCGTTGCTACATCAGGCCTCGAAATCTGCCAAAACGCTGCTCACATCAGCTGGACTGCAGACGAAGTTGACGCTAAGTTACAAAAGATCATGAACGACATCTATGACCTCTGCATCGAATACGGTAAACAAGAAGATGGTACAATCGACTACGTTAAAGGTGCAAACATCGCTGGCTTCATGAGAGTAGCTAAAGCTATGTTAGCTCAAGGTATCGTTTGATGAAATATAGAATTCTAGAACTATAGAATTTTAGAAATATAAAACGTGAAAACCTGAGAATATAATTCTCGGGTTTTCTTTTTTTTTGTATGGGAGAAACCTGAAAATATATATTATATTTGCAGGACAGAGTTGAGAAATAAATACAGGTAAGCAAATTCAATTAATAAAACTTCAAGCATATCTGATTTTGGGTTAAATCCTCCAGGATATTATCATGAATTTAATCATGAAAATAATTTATGGATACACAAACCTTGATTTATTATGAACGTCAAAGATTTATTGAAATTATTGAAAAGTTCTCTTACAAAAGAGGAAAAGAAAAATATTACCATAAAATCACTATATTATCTTTTTGCCAAAAAACCTTATAGAATAGATGTGTTGGTTAAAAATGACTTCTCATATCATATAAAAGAAGTGAAAAGTATTGGCAAGAATTATGATGGATTATTGTGGTATGTGTATAGTTCTGATCGGAACAATATAAATCAGAATTTGACTGTTTTCGGGAATGCGACAGAGTCTGAAGCATGCAATTTCTTATATGATTGGTTTAAAACAGGTTCAAGGAATATTGAAACAAAATCTATTTTTTATTATGTTAATATTGATGACTTGGAGAATGGTGATGTATTTGAAATGCCTTTGACAGATAATAAAAAATGTTATTTCCAATACATTTGCAGGGATTATTGCCAAGAAGCATACGGCACAGATGTCATTGTCGTGTTTAAGAAAATATACGACAAGAATTATATAGCAAATTTTGCCGAGATAACTAATGATGAAATATCTCATATTTATCATACAACAGTAGGAGAAGGAGTCAAATCGTTCAGTTGGAAAAAAGTCGGTAATTGTACACCAAGAAATATTGACTATGTTACTTTTATGTCATTTGATGAAAACTATAATGATAAGAAATGGATGGTATGGCATATTGGAGATTTGGATTGTAAGTTTGTTTCAAAACTTCCTGAGAAAAATACTTTTATGTCAGATATAACTGATCCTTTGGAAATTTCTGTAGAAATAATGATGCTTACATATAATAAGTTAAAGATGAATGTCGTTACGGCAAATGAATGTTGCGAAGATATAATTAGCACAATGGATATTTATCAAAGGATAACGTTGTTTTTGAATAAGTACTGGGAGCGAGTTAAAATGTCAGATGTTGGAGAATGGTTGAATTTTAGTTCTCGTATTGATTATGATGTGAAAAATGATGCCATAGGGATATTTTATAATGATTACGGATACCAATCATACGTTGATTTTGTGACGCTTTTAGGTTTGAAAAATGAATTGGGGGAGAAGGTGTATTATGATGGAGATGGTTATAGGCAGATATACAATAATATATGGAAGTTGCAAGCTGATGATGAAATGCAGTTCG
>JAZQRP010000199.1:0-4992 GCA_045629685.1 Candidatus Aphodosoma sp.
ACTTAATTTTATTCTTTGATATAGCCATATAAATATAATATAAAAACAATGTGCAAAGATAGTGATTTTTTCGATATTTTTTTGTATATTTGCACGATTTATGTGTTTTGATGAACAATATTTTTTTTATGGGAATAAAAAGAATCTTTTATTACATATTTTTTATAATAATATTACCTACTCTCTGTAGTTGTAATATGACAAAATATGTACCTAAAGATCAATATTTATTGAAAAATGTAACAGTAAAAGCTTCTATTCCAGACGTAAACAATGAAGAACTAAAAAGTTATTTACGTCAAACACCAAACAATACTATACTTGGTTTTTGGCCTCTTAAATTAGGTTTTTACAATGCATCAGAAGAAGATACAACAAAATGGAGCAATCGTTGGTTACGCCGTATAGGCGAACCACCTGTAATTTATGACTCACTCAAAACTTCGTATAGTTGCAATGAAATACAAAAAGTGATGTTTAACAAAGGTTATCTGAATGCTATAGTTACATCAAAAACCACAAAAAATGAGAAAAAACGTCATGCAAAAGTAACATATACAATTAAAGAGAATCAACCATATCGCTTACGCAATTATTTCATTACAATACCAGACTCTACTGCACTAAAAGCAATAAATCGCAGAGAAAAACCACTCATTAAAAGTGGAGATTTATTTGATATTGATCGCCTAAATGAAGAACGCGAACAAGTAGCACGAATACTACGCAATCAAGGTTTTTTTAACTTTCGCAAAGAATTACTATTTTTTTATGTAGATAGTGCTTTAAGTACAAATGAAATTGATGCAGAATTATCAATCCAACCTCAATTCTTAGATAATGATTCGGCTTTACAAATAATATTTACTAAAAAGAAGATAGAAAATATTACTATATTAGCTTTAAAAGATAATGATATTTCAAATGTCTCTAAAATTGATTTAGATACCATTTATAATGATAATTTTAGAATCATATACAATCCTAAAAATAAAGCTTTCCGACCAAAAGCAATAACAAACAAAATATCTATTTTACCTAATTACTACTATTCTGATTTTGCTGTAGAACGCACATACTCACACCTTAATTCACTTAGTGCTGCAAAATATGTAAACATAACATTCAGCGAAAATAGTAGCCACAATTTAGATGCACAAATCGTAATAACCCAAAACAAGCCTCACACAATATCGTCTGAAATAGAAGGCACATATTCAGGAGGAGACCTTGGAGTTGGAGCTGCTATTGGTTATAAAAATAATAATATATTCCGTGGTTCTGAAATATTAAATGTGAACATAAACGGAGGATACGAAGCTATTGGTTCGTTATCAGAATATCAATCAGCTTGGGATATCGGAGGTGAAGTCTCACTTACTTTTCCTACATTATTAATGCCAATGACTGATAATTTTAAACGACGAGCAACAGGTAGTACCGAAATTGCCACTTCTATCAATTTCCAACAACGACCAGAATATCAACGCAATATTGCTGGAGCTGGTATAAAATACAATTGGCGTTGGCGCAGAATAAATTTTTCATTCAATCTACTTGATTTAAGCTACATCTACTTGCCTTATATGACAGATGCTTTCAAAGACAAATACATGAAACCAACTTCAAGTATCCGATTCAGTTATGAAGATCATTTTATCATGCGTTGGGGTTTAGGCATAAATATGTCAAACCGCCGTAATATGACATTTAACACAAGTAATTTTTATACTTTTAGAGCCAATGTACGAACTGCTGGCAACTTACTTTATGGTATAAGCAAATTAACCAACCAACAAAAAAACGAAGACGGAGTTTACGAAATATTTAACATACAATACTCACAATTTGCTAAAGCCGATGTGGATTTTGCTTATAATTGGTATCTATCCGACAAAGCACGATTGGTTTTTCACTCAGGTCTTGGAGTAGGTCTTCCATATGGAAATGCGTCTATCCTTCCATTTGAAGAACGATATTATAGCGGAGGCGCCAATAGCATGCGTGGATGGTCAGCTCGCAGATTAGGACCAGGTAACTTCTATAATACTTCAGGAAGCATTGATTTTATGAAACAATCGGGCGATATCAAATTAGACTTAAATCTCGAAGCTCGTTTTCGCCTTGTATGGAAATTAGAAGCAGCTCTTTTTGTTGATGCTGGCAACATTTGGACTATACGCGACTACACAGAACAGCCAACAGGTGTTTTTCGCTGGAACGAATTTTATAAACAAATTGCATGTAACTATGGTCTTGGCTTACGCTTAGATTTTGACTTCTTTGTAATACGCGTTGATATGGGTATAAAATTATACGATCCTGGTTATCCAATTAAAAGCGAACGATGGAGAACAGAACTAACTTGGCGTGATGATTTTGCCCTACACTTTGCGGTAGGCTATCCATTTTAACTAAGTAATAAAAAATAACAATCAACTTTAATAACTACAAACTATGAAAAAAAAAATCACATTAGCGGTAGCCTTAATTTTGGCTACATTTGGTATCACTAATGCGTGTACTAACTTCATTGTTGCCAAAGGTGCATCAGTTGATGGTTCAACTATGGTAACATACGCAGCCGACTCTTATTGGCTATATGGATCATTGTATCACTACCCTGCTGCTACATACCCAGAAGGTGCAATGATGGATATTTACGAATGGGACTCAGGTAATTTCCTCGGTAAAATCAAACAAGTTAGCCAAACTTACAACGTGGTAGGTAACATGAACGAACACCAACTCACTATTGGTGAAACTACTTGGGGTGGTCGTGAAGAACTTATCGACACAACTGGTATTATGGACTATGGTAGCCTTATCTACATTACTCTTCAACGTGCAAAAACAGCTCGTGAAGCTATCGTTACTATCGTAAACCTTGTTAACGAATATGGCTATTTCTCATCTGGCGAATCATTCTCTATCGTTGACCCTAACGAAGCATGGATTATGGAACTTATCGGTAAAGGTCCTGGTTCAAAAGGATTTGTTTGGGTAGCTCGTCGTATTCCAGATAACTGCATCTCTGGCCACGCTAACCAAGCACGTATCACTACTTTCCCACTCGAAAGTCGTAAAGACAAAACTACTATCTCAAGTAAAAATCTCAAAAAAATCTATAACCCAGAAATTACAACTGTATACGCACACGATGTAATCAAATTCGCTCGCGAAAAAGGTTACTTCAATGGCACTGATGCTGAATTCAGCTTCTCTGATACATACAATCCGCTCGACTTTGGCGGTGTTCGTGCTTGTGATGCTCGCGTATGGAGTTTCTTCCGTCGCCACGATAAATCTATGGACAAATATTTATCATACATCATGTGCGACACCAAAGAACGTATGCCTCTTTGGATTCAACCAGAACGCAAACTTTCAGTAAAAGACCTCCAAGATGCTATGCGCGACCACTACGAAGGTACTCCACTTGATATGTCAAAAGGTCAAGGTGCAGGCAACTTTAACTCTGTTTATCGTATGACTCCACTCATCTATAAACACAATGGTAAAGAATATTTCCACGAACGCCCAGTAGCAACTCAACAAACAGGCTTCTCATTCATTGCTCAAATGAATGAAAATCGTCCTGCCGAAGCTGGTGGTATCCTTTGGTTCGGTCTTGATGATGCAACTTGCAATGTTTATGTGCCTATCTATTCTTGCATCACAGAAATTCCTGAATCTATGAGCGAAAAAAATGGCTCTATCCTCGATTTCTCTTGGACTTCTGCTTTCTGGGTAAACAACTGGGTTGCTAATATGGTATATCCTCGCTATTCAATGCTCTACCCTGAAGTTCAAAAACGCCAAGGTAAACTTGAGCACGAATTCTTTAACGATGTAGAAGAAGCAGATCGTTTTATTGCTCAATTAATTAAGGATGGCAAGTCTGAAGATGTTCGCACTTTTCTCAACCAATTCTGCCAAGAAGAAGCTGATAAAGCTATTAACACATGGCGTAAATTAGGTGAATACCTTATGGTTAAATATCTTGATGACGCAATTAAAGGTGAGAAAAATGGACAATTTGATGGTAACCACAAACGTATCCCTAACAAAGTGACTCGTCCTGGCTACTCATCTGAATACATTGAAAAAGAATTTGTTCGTCCAAATCCAAATCGTTTCCGCGTTAAAACCGCCGAAGAAATGGACAATCGCAAATAATGAAATACCTAATAAACGTACCAATAATCACAATTTTATTATTTCCAATATCGAATATTTTTGCCCAATCTTTATTAATTAACAATTTTATTTCATATAAAGATAGTTTATGGCAAAAAACAGTTTACAATTACAATTCAGATAAAACAATATGTAATAAAACTGTTTTTAAATCAACAGATAAAAAAAATTGGAATAATCACACTTACTGCACCTATAACTACACAAATGGTGCAGTAAGTGAGATTTGTGACTATTTATGGAATGATACTACTTGGATAACAAATAAAACACAATTATTCGAATATAACGAAAATAGATTATCTTCCCACATAACAGAGTACAAAAAAATAAAAGAAATATCTACATACGACTATCAAGATAATTGTATTATAGAAACACATAAGATATTTGAAGATGGTGTTTTTAAATATATTCATGCAACAATAAAATACATTAATGGCAATCAAATAAGTAAGATAAAAACATACTCTTTATCTGTTGATAATGATACTCTATTCTCCCAAATTACGTTTTTTGAAGAGGACCCCAAAAAACTTGTAACTACTACACACGAAAAAATAGGGTCAGAATATCATCCTAGTCAAAAAACAATCACGACATATACGAATAATACAGATATTGAAATTCAATATAAATATTCACAAAACAAATGGATACCCACATCAAAACGCACTAGTTATTATGATGACTCGAAGCTATTAATCAAAGAACTTTACCAAATTTGGGAAAATAATTTTTGGCTTAGTGATTACCAAAAAAAATATACATACGATGATAAAAAAACATTAT
>JAZQRP010000200.1:0-6613 GCA_045629685.1 Candidatus Aphodosoma sp.
TTATGTTAACCTTGCTGACTCTAAACTTACTATCGAACCTGCTGCTGTTTATGGTATCGGTGACTGCTTCGGTGGTTGGGATGCTAAAATGGAAGCTGCTAAATTTGCTGTAAGCGAAGATGGTAAAGCTCTTACTATGACAGTTCCTGCTGACGGTAACCTCCGTATCTATGCTGAATCTACAGCTGCTACTTCTGACTGGTGGACTCGCGAGTTCAACGTATTCGAAGGCAAAATCGAATATCGTGGTAATGGTGGCGACCAAGCTGCAGTTCCTGTAACTGCTGGTCAAGTTGTTACTCTCAACTTCGCTGACGACACAGCTACTATCCAATAATTTGATTTAAATCAAATAAAATATAAGGTTGCTCCGATTGGGGCAACCTTTTTTTGTCTTATCCAAAAAATATTTGTAACTTTGTGTTCGTTATGGCAGGACTTTATATTCATATTCCGTTTTGTACGCAAAAGTGTATCTATTGCGATTTTCTTTCGGGTACTAATCTATCTCTTCGTGAGCAGTTTATTGATGCGCTTATTGCAGAGATGGATTGTTATCTTGATTTTTTTAAAGAGGATAAAATTCGTACTATCTACTTTGGGGGTGGTACACCTTCGTTGTTGTCGGTTGCTGAGTTAAAGCGTATATATGATGCTATAGCCGAGAGGTGGGATGTGTCAGAGGTTGAGGAGTTCACTATGGAGTGTAATCCCGATGATTTGAGCGAAGAGTATTTGATGAAATTGAATGCACAATGTACAATGCACAATGCACAATTATTACCCCCCTCTGCTTCGCTCGTTCCCCTAAAACAGGGGGACAATAGTTTGGGTTTGCCGATAAATAGATTGAGTATTGGCGTACAGAGTTTTGTGGATGATGAGTTGAAGTGGCTCAATCGTAGGCATACAGCTACAGAAGCTATTGAGGCGGTGAAACGTGCTCAACGTGCAGGTTTTAAGAATATTACTATTGATTTGATGTTTGCTCTGCCTGTGCAGACGTTGGATTCGTTGAATTATTCAATAGACAGAGCATTAGAATTAGGTGTTCAGCATATTTCTGCTTATTCGCTTATGTTTGAGCCCGACTCAAAGATAACAAAATTGATGGAGTTGAATAAGTTAGAACCTCTTGATGAGGATGTGGCTGCTGATATGTTCGATTTATTGTCGCGGAGATTGACTGAGGCAGGGTATGAGCAGTACGAAATCTCAAACTATGCCAAGTCAGGTTTTGAGTCTCGCCATAATTCAGGTTATTGGCATGGTATGAGGTACTTGGGATTAGGGCCAAGTGCACATTCCTTCGATGGCGAACAGCGGTGGTCGAATGTAGCGCATACTATTAAATATAATGTACAATGCATAATGCACAATTCACAATTGACCACCTCCCCTTCGGGACACCCACTAGGACAGGGGGAGAATAGAGAGAGAAACCAAGCTGCGAGGGGGGACAATAGTTGGATGGATGCGATTAGGAGTGTTGAGGTGTTGAGTGAAGATGAGCGATTTAATGAGTTGGTGTTTACTGCACTGCGCACTAAGATTGGAGTAGATTTGGTGGATTTGAGAGTACGGTTTGGGGATAAGAGGTGTGATAGATTGTTACGGCAAGCGCAGAAATATATCAATAGTGGACGTATGAAAGTAGAGAATAATCGTTTGAGTCTTACTCGTGAGGGTATATATATATCGGATAGTATCATAAGTGATTTTATGATTGTGTAGGATGATGTTTAATTTGTTGTTATAGAAGAGGTCAATTGACCTCTTTTTTTGATGTTGGGTGTTTGTGGTTTTTGTGTAGATAAGGTTATAGTATATTTATAGTATGTTTATAGTATATTTATAGTATGTTTATCCTATATTTAAGGTTGCTTGAGAATTAGGTGGTGAAAAATGTTTGGAAAATGTTTTGTGGAATGAAAAAAAAGTTGTAACTTTGTGCCGCTTTTCACGCATAGTCGTGTGATGGGAAATATTAGCCCTGTGAAGCAAGCTAAAATTTTGAGTAACACATTTTTAAAAACAAAACAAACAGAATGAAAACATTTGAATTGAAAGGTACAGTTCGTACTGACCTTGGCAAAAAAGCAACAAAAGCAATTCGTGCAAACGGTAGCATCCCTTGTGAACTTTATGGTTTAGGTGAAAACATTCACTTCTCTTCTACAATGGCTGACCTTCGTAAATTGATCTACACACCAGAAATCTTCGTTGTAGCTCTTAATATCGATGGTAAAGAAGTAAAAGCTGTTATGCGTGAAATCCAATTCCACCCAGTATCTGACCAAGTTCTTCATATCGACTTCTATCAAGTAACTGAAGATAAACCAGTAGTTATGGAAGTTCCTGTTAAATTGGAAGGTCTTGCAGCTGGTGTACGTGCCGGTGGTAAATTGGCTCTTGAAATGCGTAAACTTCGCGTTAAAGCTCTTTACACTAACATCCCTGAAATTCTTACTATCAACGTAGAAAGCCTCGAACTTGGTAAAACTATTCAAGTACGTGCTCTCGAATTTGAAAACCTTGAACTCCTCAATGCATCTAACGCTGTTGTATGTGCAGTTAAATTGACTCGTGCAGCTCGTGGTGCTCAAGCAAAAGGTAACTAATCTATATGAAGTTTTTGATTGTCGGGTTGGGTAATATCGGTAGCGAATATGCTCATACTCGTCATAATATAGGATTCGACACATTGGACGCTTTTGCTGAAGCGTCCAATGTTGTTTTTGAGGATAAGCGTTATGGTGCTGTCGCTACTGCTAAAGTTAAAGGTCACCAGCTTATTTTGTTGAAACCATCGACATATATGAATCTTTCGGGTAATGCTGTGCGTTATTGGATGCAGCAAGAGAATATTCCTCTTGAACAAGTTTTGGTTATTGTCGATGATTTGGCTTTGCCTTTTGGTGCGTTGCGCTTGAAAGGTAAAGGCGGTGATGCTGGGCATAATGGTTTGAAAAATATTCAAGAGTGTGTTGGTACGCAGAATTATGCTCGTTTGCGTTTTGGTATTGGCAATGACTTTCATCCAGGTGGACAGGTTGATTATGTGCTTGGTAGGTTCTCGCAAGAGCAGGAGGCTGAGAAGGGGAAACGTATTGCGGTGGCTTGTGATATTATCAAGAGTTTCTGTTTGGCGGGGTTGAATATTACTATGAATCAGTACAATAATAAATAGTTGAGAGTTGCCGTTCGGTGTTAATTTCTTAACAATAATCTCTAAGCGCTATACTTTAGTATGAATGAAGTAAGAATTGATAAGTGGTTGTGGGCAATGCGTTTATTTAAAACGCGTTCGATTGCAGCTGAAGCGTGCAAGAAGGGGCATATTATGATTGATGGTGTTGCGATGAAGCCTTCGAGGATGATTCGTGTGGGTGATGTGGTGCAGGTGCGCCGTCAGCCTGTTATTTTCTCGTTTAAGGTATTGGCTCTTTCTCAAAATCGTCTTGGTGCGAAACTTGTACCTGAATATATGCAACAAGTTACTACTCCCGATCAACTTGAACTATGGGAGATGCTTAAACTCGATAAGGCTAATAATCGAGCAAAAGGTCTCGGTCGTCCAACTAAAAAAGAGCGTCGTGACTTGGATGAGTTTTTTGATGATACACCATTCTTTGTTGATGAAAATGATTTCGACTTTGAAGATAGTTATTAACTAATAATTAATCATTAGATAAAATGGAAAATAAAGACAAAAATCAATTAAAAATTGAACTTACACCAGAAGTAGCAGAGGGTATTTATTCTAACTTGGCTATTATATCTCACTCGTCAAGCGAGTTTGTTGTTGATTTTGTACGCATTATGCCAGGTGCGCCAAAAGCAAACGTAAAATCTCGTATTATTTTGACTCCTGAGCACGCTAAACGCCTTTTGTTTGCGTTGCAAGATAATGTTGCAAGATACGAAAATCAATTTGGTAAAATCAAAACTGATAATGGCGCAAACAATGGTGGCACTTATATTCCTCCAATGTTTGGCGGTGGTGAAGCGTAAATTTAGAGAGTAAGGAATAGCTAGTAGAGAGTAAGTATTTTATTTACTTTTTGCTAATTACTCTTTGCAAATTTCTATGAAGTTTATTCGTCGACAAATACAACAATGTGCACCGTTGCAAGGCGCGAAGCGTCTGTTGGTGGCGGTTAGTGGAGGACCTGACTCGATAGTATTGCTTGATGCTCTACATCGAGAGGGTTTTTCTGTTGTTGTGGCACATTGTAATTTTCATCTTCGTGGCGAGGCTTCTAATGCTGATGCGATATTTGTGCGCAGTTTGGCTGATAAGTATCAAGTGGCTTATTGTCAAGCAGATTTTGATACAGAAAAGGTTGCTGAAGAACGGAAGATTTCAATTGAAATGGCGGCTCGTGATTTGCGCTACGAGTGGTTTGAGCAGATGGCAGATGAGCATAATTGTGATCTTATTGCTGTGGCTCACAATGTCGACGATGTTGTCGAAACTTTTTTCTTGAATCTTACGCGTGGCTCTGGTTTGCAAGGTTTGTCGGGTATGGCAGAATTGCGTGGCAGGGTAGTGCGCCCTTTGCTCAAAGTGTCGCGCAAGCAGATAATGGAGTATATTGATGAATATCAATTGCAATATAGAATTGATTCTACAAATTTAGAAACTATTTATACTCGCAATAAAATACGTCATAACGTTATACCTCAGTTGGAAGAGATAAATCCTTCTTTTCTTGATACTATGGCTAACAATATGCGATTTATTTCGTCGGCACAAAATATTGTCGAAGCCTATGCTGCTGAGACATATGAGAGAGTGGTTACTGTAAGAGGCGAACGCATTTTGTTTGACTTGCAAGAATTGCGTAAATGCAGAGGCGTTGACACTTTGTTGTTTTTGTGGTTGAGTGAGTATGGATTTTCGTCTGATGTGGTGATGCAATTATATCGCAGTTTAGATGATATTTCGGGCAAACAATTCTATTCTGCGACTCATCGTATTGTTGTTGAGAGAGAGTATTTAGAATGCACAATGCATAATGCACAATGCACAACGCATAATGCACAATTCACGATTAATGAAGCACAAATTACGATTAACGAGCCTATAAATTTAGAGATACAAGAGGTGGATATTGCCGATTTTGAACTTATTAAATCAGCAAATATAGCTTGTCTTGATGCCGATAAATTGCAATATCCATTGAAATTAAGGCATTGGCAACAAGGCGATTGGTTTATTCCTTTTGGAATGAAGGGTCGTAAAAAGTTGAGTGATTTTTTTGTAGATAAAAAGTTTACTACGAGTGATAAAGAGCAACTTTGGTTATTAGTTTCGGGTGATGATATTGTGTGGGTTGTAGGACATCGTGTCGATGCTCGATACGCTGTAACTGAAAAAACAAAACGAGTGAAAATATTTAAGGTGCAGTAAGTATGGTGACATTTGAACATCCTGAACTTGGATTGGTGCAATTGCGAACTCGTTCAACTGCTCGCAGGCAGATTATCAAGGTTACGCAAAATTTGGTGATAATCACCGTGCCTCTGGGATTTGAAGATAGTGTATTCCCATTGTCGCAAGAAACTATATCTAAGATATTGAAACTTAGAGAAAAAGTGGTTGAACGGGGAGGTGAAGGCAGATTTAAAATTGATGAGCAAGTTGAAACTCTGACCTTCAAAGTTTTTATTGGCTATCAAGATAATCCCAAAATTAGAGTGTTTGGTGCACGTTTAGTCGACGGAGTGTTGCAGATAAATATTCCTATAGGTGTAGACATAGAAACCGATGTTGCTCAGAATACATTGAAGCGCATAGTATCAAAATTCTTGCGCATGGAGGCGGAGCGAGTGTTGCCTGATAAGTTGGAATATTGGTCGCAACAGTGTGGATTAGATTATAATTCATTGAAAATAGATACAGCAAAATCGCGTTGGGGGTGTTGTTCTTCCCGAAAAGATATAAAATTGAGTTATTATCTGTTGCTTTTGCCTGAGCGTTTGGTAGATTACGTTATTGTGCACGAATTGTGTCACACTTGTGAAATGAACCACGGACCTAGATTTAAGGCATTGTTGCATAGCTATTTCAATGATTATGCTGCCATTGAACTTGCAAAACCAAAATGGGATAGAAAAGTTTCTTGGCTGAAAAGATAAGAGGCTGAGTCGGATTAAAAAAACGGCTTAGCCTTTTTTATTGTTATATTTTATTCTCAATATACTCTAAAACAACAATTTTGTGTGCACTATTGCATATACAACATAATTTTTGTATCTTTGCAATCTTATTTAATGCATATGCATAATGTGTTAAATAGGAGTTCTAAGTGTTAGATAATTAATAAAATAAGTATAAAATAAGTTGATGTCGAAATTTTTAAATTTCAACTTTCAGCTTTCAATTTTCAACTAGATTTATGGCTTCACAAGAAGAGGTATTTAAAAAATTGGTTGCTCACTGCAAAGAGTATGGATTTGTTTTTCCATCAAGTGAGATTTATGATGGACTTGGTGCCGTGTATGATTACGGACAAAATGGTGTTGAACTCAAAAATAACATCAAAAAATATTGGTGGGATAGCATGGTGCTCCTTCACGAAAATGTGGTAGGTATCGATGCTGCTAT
>JAZQRP010000201.1:0-5051 GCA_045629685.1 Candidatus Aphodosoma sp.
GCCCCAATATTTAGGGTCAATATCTCCACCTCCAGTCAATAGCAAACCATCAACCATATCAAGCAAATTATTCAATATCTGCTCATTATCTGTCACCGGAAACACCACTGGCGTAGCACCTGCATCTATAATACATTGCACGTATGCAGGCACCAATCTATGCGCTTCCTCCCACCATCCCGATGAAATACCTATTTTCAATTCATAATTCATAATTCACAATTCATAATTAAAAAATCCTTACTCCCCGCTCCCTATTCACTACTCCTTATTTATATTTTATCCATTTAACTATCTCTTTCACAGTCGGTTTCTTGCCATACATCAATATACCCACACGATATATCTTTGCCGACAACCATATCGTACCCACAATCGTCAACGCCAACAATCCAAGCGACAAACCCAACTGCCACATCGGCACATCAAACGGTGCTCTCACCATCATCACTATCGGCGACGTAAATGGTATCATCGAGCACCAAAACGCCAACGGACCATCTGGATTCTCTGCGCTATACATCCCGGCATACAACGCAAACAACACCACCAACGTAATCGGAGTCATAAACTGACTCGTATCCGACTCATTATCAACCGACGCCCCAATTGCCGCAAACATCGACGAATACAACAAATATCCACCTACAAAATACACCAAAAACATCACAGCCACAAATCCCCAATCAATCGACCACAACACCTCAAAATGCTCCCCTAATGCCGACACCTCTTGCATCTCTACAGCCATTCCCGCCACAGGACCACCTTGCAACCCCGACATATCAATCCCCATCACACCCATTGCCATACCCACTATCATCATCGTCAACACCGCCCACAAAACCATCTGAGTCAAGCACGTAAGCCCCACTGCAATAATCTTTCCCCACATCAACTCCCACGGCCTCACCGAGCACACCATCACCTCCACAATCCTATTCACCTTCTCTTGCACCACCGAATTCATCACCTGCGACCCACTCACAAATATAAACATATATATCAACATCGTAGCCAATATACCCACAATCGACGCTATATCCGAATCCGACGTCGTCACGCCCTCCTCGCTCAACTTATACGTCGTTGCCTTCACATCCACTCGAGCATCTTCAATCATCTCCTTCAACTTCGGAATATTATACGACGCCAACGTCTGCTCCTCCACATAATCCGCCAACGACGACTCTATAAACCTACGAATACTGCTCGGAAACTGCTTCTGACTATAAATCGTCACCGCATTCGAATTCACCGACAAATCGTCACTTATTATTACAACCGCCAAATAATCAGCCGAAAGTTGAGAACTAAAATCCGAAACTTGAAGGTCATTCCCTGCTCCCTGCTCCCTAACAACCTCAAACCTACACTCATCGCTCTTCAACGTCTCAAACAACCCCACATACAACCCCGTCTGATCCACCACAGCCACCACTCTATCCTCATCATCCTTTATCGACGCCAACCATATAGGCACAACAATCAACGCTGCCATCAAAACCGGTGTCAAAAAAGTCATCCACAAAAACGACTTTTTCACAACCCGATTCCGATATTCTCGCGAAATTATTAGACCTATTTTACTCATATTTTTACTTCAAAATTCTATTCAAAAAACTATCACTAAAATACAATAACCCCCACCCTCATTTAAATATACTATACAGCAACCTGCAAGCAACCCTCACCCTACCTTCACAACCCCCTCTAAAATACAATAAGTCCCCCTCTCTACAACAACGGCGAAATCAACCGCGCCAACGACTCCACATATCTCTTATACCACTTCCTATGACGCCAAAGATTCACATTCAACTGACGCGACGACTCCATATCTCGCTCAAATCCCTCAACCAAACATCTCGCCGTCTTCTCACCATACACAAACGCCGCAATCTCAAAATTCTGCTCATACGAGCGATGGTCCATATTCGCCGTGCCAACAATCGACAAATAACCATCCACCACTATCGCCTTCGAATGCAAGAAATTATGCTGATAATAATACACCTCAACACCTGCTCTCAACAACGCCTCAATATAACTACGCCCAGCAGCAGCCACAACCTTCGAGTCATTTCGCTCCGGTATCATCACCCTCACCCTAACGCCCGACAATGCCGCCGACACCAGCGCATTAGTCACCGCCTCTGGAGGCATATAATAAGGCGTATGAATCAAAATCTCCTTTTCCGCCTTCGATATCGCCGCCACAACACCGTGCATTATACTACGCCAATCCGAATCCGGACCCGACGTAACCACTTGCACCTTCTCCCCATCCTCAAAATAAGGCACCTCTGGATAATATTTCTTATCTGTCACAACCCTACCATCCACAAAACTCCAATCCACCAAAAACGAATACTGCATCGAATACACCGCCGGACCCTCTACTCTCACAAACGTATCGCGCCACAAACCCAACCTATTACCCCATCTATAACGCTCAGCCAAATTCATCCCCCCTGTATAAGCCACACGCCCATCAACCACAACCAACTTCCGATGATTCCTATAATTCAACAACGTAAATCTAAAGAAATTATCAGCTGCCAAAAACGGATGAACAAACGCGCCTGCATTCCTCAACGACATCCTCCACGCAATAGGCAACTTCCATCCGCCCAAATAGTCATAAATCACCCTCACTCTCACTCCCTCGCGAGCCTTTCGCTCCAACAACTCTCTGAATCTATTCCCAAGCTTATCATTCTCAATAATATAAAACTCCACATGAATATGCTCCTTCGCCGCTTCAATATCATTATAAAGCGACTTAAACGCATCCGCACCCGTAGTAAAAACATCAACCCTATTCCCATCCAACACCCGAGCGCCATCCGTCTCTGTCAACAAATTCGCCACCTTATCAAACCTCTCTAAATCATCCGAATAACGCACCGGAACATCAAGATTCGGAAAACGCAACTTATTATTAATTATCTTTTTACGACGAAAATTCTGACCAATAAACACATACAACACAATACCCACAACAGGCAACAAAATCATAATCATAATCCAAGCAAGCGTCTTCACCGGGTTACGATTCTCCAACAAAATAGCTGTCAACACCACCAACGCAGTGTAAACATATAATGCCGTAAAAGCATAATAAACTATTTGCCAGAATAATTCCATACAAAAAAATCTCTATACCCTATACTCTAAACTCTATACTATCTTTGGTGCTTTCACCCCATTTTGTGAAAGCTTTTGCGCTTCTTCAATTGTGCATTGTGCATTATGCATTATGCATTGAATCGAGTGCGGGCCACGCTCCACTCTCGCCTCATCCCACAAACCCGAATCAATCACCGTCTGCAACCACTGCGCTCCCCCCTCAATAATAATCGACATCACCCCACGCTTATACAACTCATCCAAAACCGCTCTCTCAACATCCCCCTCAAAATCAATCCCCACAAACTCCACATTATCACCCGTCCGCTGCAATCTGTAATCTGTAATCTGTAATCTGTAATCTACAAATACTATCGTTCTCGCCGCCTCATCAAAAATTCTATAATCCGCAGGCACTCTCAACGTCCTATCCAACAACACACGCACAGGATTCTTTCCTGTCCATTTTGTCACCGTCAAATGCGGGTCATCCAACAGAGCCGTCTTCGTAGCCACCATAATAGCATCCTCCTCCACACGCACTTGATGATTAAGCGTTTTAGTCACCGAATTACTAATCTTTATCGGACCACTGCCCTTCTCTTCACGGCACACATCAATAATCCCATCCGCAGTCTCAGCCCACTTCAATATCACATACGGACGATGCTTCTCCTGCACCGTCATAAACCTACGATTCAACCATCGAGCCTCCTTTTCCATCACACCCACAGTCACCTCAATACCCGCATCTTGCAAGATTTTCACACCACGACCCGCCACCTTCGGATTAGGGTCAAGCATAGCAATCACCACACGTTTCAACCCCTTACGCACAATCAAATCAGCACAAGGCGGCGTCTTTCCCCAATGCGAACAAGGCTCAAGCGACACATACATCGTAGCCTCCCGCAATAACGACTCATCCTTCACCGACGCAATCGCATTAGGCTCAGCATGAGGCTCTCCCGCACGATGATGATAGCCCTCACCTATGATTCGACCGTCACACACAACCACAGCCCCCACCATAGGATTAGGCGACGTTTGCCCCTCAGCCATAGCCGCCAACTGCAAACACCGCATCATATACAATTCATCTCGAACCTCGTATTTCATAACACTACACTATATTCCCAAAATAATCTACAAAGATAGTGAATTTCAACCAAACAACAAAAAAAAAGTGATGTTTTTTCACAAAACATCACTTTCCCGCTACATTTAACAGCAAAAAATCTTTAATTTATAATATTACCCTCCAAATCAAACAACAAATACGAAGAACTCAACGGATCATGAACCTCAAATCTATCTTTTGTAACCATCGAAATAGAGCCATACAACGCAGGAATTATCACTTTATTATCCGACAGTCTAATAACCCCACGACCGCCAGTTCCACTTACGGTGAAAGTTGCATAATCAGACAATACCTCAACATAATATGATTCCATTCCATAATCACCTTTATAAAATCCAATCTCTTTAGTGTATTTCAAAACACAAAAACCATAGTCAGTAAGAAAATCATGCAACACATTCCCCTCAAAATCTAGATGTTTCATCCAACCATCTTTAACAGCAACAACACCATTCTCGGCATACTCAATATAATCATACTCAAGAGGTAATATAAAAGTAGAATCGCCTAATAAACCATACTTACCATTGTCTTTCACTACCCGATACTTATTTCTCCAGCCACTATAAATCTCATCATACTTAGGTTCAACCACCCAATTACCCGATTTATCAATCAAACCACAAGCCCCTCTATCGTCTGTCATAATCGAAAGCCCACCTTCAAACACAAAATCCACTTTAAATTCTCTATAACCATAATCAAACTTATAAGGTATAACCAATTCATTATCTTTGTTGATAAACCCAACTTTATTATCCTTCACTACAGCCGC
>JAZQRP010000202.1:0-8394 GCA_045629685.1 Candidatus Aphodosoma sp.
AACTAATCCTGTATTAGACAATTACGAAAAGCATATACAAGACACACTGATTGCTGGCGATGGTATGTGCGACATCAAAGCTGTCGAAAAAGTGGTAATGAACGCCCCAAAACAAATTGAGCAACTGCTCGAATGGGGTGTCGATTTCGACAAAGCGCCCGATGGTTCTTTCGACCTTCACCGCGAAGGTGGACACTCTGAACATCGCATCCTTCACCACAAAGATTCGACTGGCGCAGAAATCCAACGCTCGCTCATCGCACGCATCAAACAACATAAAAACATCGAGGTATTTGAACATTATTTTGCTATCGACATCCTTACTCAACACCACCTCGGTCAAATCGTAACTCGCAAAACGCCCGACATTGAATGTTACGGCATCTATGCCCTCAACACTCGCAGCAATCGCATCACTACATTCTTGAGCAAAATCACTATGCTCTCAACTGGTGGCATCGGCAATGTCTATAACACAACAACCAACCCGCTCGTGGCAACTGGCGATGGTATTGCAATGATGCATCGTGCTCGTGGTGTGATACGCGATATGGAATTTGTGCAATTCCACCCTACTGCGTTCTACCACCCGGGCGTGCGCCCTTCATTCCTCATCACTGAGGCTATGCGTGGATATGGCGCCGTATTGCGCACTATCAAGGGCAAAGAGTTCATGCACAAATACGACAAACGTGGCTCACTTGCGCCTCGCGACATCGTGGCTCGTGCTATTGACAACGAGATGAAAGTCTCAGGCTCGGAACATGTTTACCTTGATGTAACACACAAACCTGCAGAGGAGACTCGTGAACACTTCCCGATGATTTACGAAAAATGCCTCTCTTACGGCATTGACATCACAAAACAATATATTCCTGTAGCTCCTGCAGCACACTACCTTTGCGGTGGTATCGTAGTGAACGAGAATTCTGAAACAAGCATTCACCGCTTATACGCAACTGGCGAATGTTCGTGCACAGGACTTCATGGAGCAAATCGTTTGGCATCAAACTCACTCATCGAAGCAATAGTTTATGCCGACGCAGCTGCTGAACATGCAATTCCTCGCCTCGATGAATTAAAAATTAACGAAGCTATTCCGCAATGGAACGACGAAGGCACTCGTTTGCCTGAAGAGATGATTCTTATCACTCAATCACTCAAAGAGGTACAACAAATTATGAGTTCCTATGTCGGCATCGTGCGCTCAAACCTCCGATTGAAACGCGCTATGTCACGCCTAGAAATACTGTTCCGCGAGACAGAGAGTCTCTTCGAACGCTCAGTAGTTAGTCGCGACATCTGCGAACTCCGTAACTGCATATCTGTGGCATACCTCATAATCAAACAAGCCACTGCTCGCAAAGAAAGTCGTGGTTTGCATTATACAATTGACTATCCTAGCAATGAATAATTGAGCAATTATGGATTATAAACAATACACACTCTCAGTGTGTATTCCTCTAAAGAAAAACCCTTACTTCACCATACGTTTACCATACCTTCTTCAGAGGATAACCATACCTACACAATACACACTCTCAGTGTGTATCCCCAAAAAATTAATAATAAAATAAACAATAAAACTAAATGAAAAATTTTAAACTTTACAACAACATCGTAGGATGGTTGGCTTTTGCAATTGCAACAGCGACCTACCTACTCACAATTGAGCCTACTGCATCTTTTTGGGACTGCGGTGAGTTCATCGCATCGGCATTTAAACTCGAAGTAGGTCACCCACCTGGAGCACCTTTCTTTATGATGACAGGTCGCCTATTCTCTATGCTTGCATCTGACCCAACTCAAGTAGCTGCTATGATCAACGCAATGTCAGCTATGTGTAGTGCTTTTACTATATTGTTCTTATTCTGGACAATAACTCACATTGCACGCAAAATCACCGTTAAAGACGGCGAAGAAATGACTCTCGGCAAAGGCATCGCTATTCTTGGCGCTGGTCTTGTTGGTTCATTGGCTTACACATTCTCAGATACTTTCTGGTTCTCTGCAGTTGAAGGTGAGGTTTACGCCTACTCTTCTCTCTTTACAGCAGTAGTATTCTGGTGTATTCTCAAATGGGAAGACGTTGCAGATGAACCTCATGCTGCTCGTTGGCTTATCCTTATTGCCTACCTCATGGGCTTGAGTATCGGTGTCCACTTGCTTAACCTCTTGACTATCCCTGCAATTGTACTCGTTTATTATTTCAAAAAATACGAAGTCAATACAAAAAATACATTCATCGCACTTGGCATTTCTGTCGTAATCCTCGCTGCCGTGCTCTATGGTATGATTCCTGGATTCGTAAAAGTGGCTTCGTGGTTCGAACTCTTCTTTGTAAACACTTGCGGTTTAGGCTTCAACAGTGGTGTAATTATCTATCTTATTGTTACAGCCGCTATCCTCATTTGGGCTGTCTATGAAACTCAAACCGTTAAAAACGAAATCCGCGCACGCATCTCATTCATCGCAGCTCTCACTATGCTTGGTATTCCATTCCTCGGTAGTGGAGTAATACTTGGCCTTTTGATTATTGCTGCAATGTCGGCTCTACTCTTCGTTAAAAAAGAGTGGAACTACAAATGGCTCAATACCATCGTACTTTGTGCTATGGTGATGCTCATCGGTTACTCGTCATACACAATGATTGTAATCCGCTCAATGGCAAATACTCCGATGGACCAAAACTCACCTGAAGATGTATTCACATTGCAATCATACCTCAACCGTGAACAATATGGCGACCGTCCTTTGTTCTACGGCGCAATGTATTCAGCTCCAGAAATCCTTGACATTCAAGGCAACATGTGTGTACCACGTGCTAAATATGGCAACACTGTATGGCAACAAAAAGTGAAAGCTTCTGCCGACGAAAAAGATTCATACGAAAACCTCGGCAAACGCCAAACAGGCTACGAAATGGACTCACGTTTCATGATGTTATTCCCTCGTATGTATTCAAGTCAAGGACACCATGTAACAGCCTACAAAGATTGGGGAAATGTAAAAGGCAAACGTATTACTGTTGACCGTTGTGGCCGTCAAGAGACACTTGTTATGCCAACAATGGGCGAAAACCTTCGCTTCTTCTTCTCTTACCAAGTCAATTTCATGTATTGGCGCTACTTTATGTGGAACTTTGCAGGCCGCCAAAACGACCTCCAAAGCCATGGCGAATTAGACAAAGGTAACTGGATTTCTGGCATATCTTTCCTCGATAATGCACGCCTCGGCAATCAAGATACATTGCCTGATTCTCTCAAGAACAACAAAGGCCGCAACCGCTATTTCATGCTTCCTCTATTGCTCGGCTTACTCGGTATCCTCTGGCAATTAGGCAACAAAAAACAAGGCAACCTACAATTCTGGCTCGTATTTGTACTTTTCTTTATGACAGGTCTTGCCATTGTAATGTACCTCAACCAAACTCCATATCAACCACGCGAACGTGACTACGCATACGCAGCATCGTTCTACGCTTTCTCTATATGGATTGGTCTTGGCGTGATGTTCTTCTACTCTCTCATCAAGAAATTTATGCCAAAACCTTTGGCTGCAATTATAGTAACTATCTGCTGTCTCGGAGTTCCTGCTCTTATGGCTCAACAAAACTGGGATGACCACGACCGTTCAAACCGCCGTGTTGCTCGCGACTTTGGTCTCAACTACCTCAATAGTTGCGCTCCTAACTCAATCATCTTCTCGAATGGCGACAACGACACATTCCCTCTTTGGTACAACCAAGAAGTAGAAGAAAATCGCACTGACATGCGCGTTTGTAACCTCTCTTACCTCAACACCGATTGGTATATCGACCAAATGAAACGCGAGGCATACACATCTGCTCCACTACCTATCACTTGGGAGAAAAAAGATTATGTATCAGGACACCTTGATGTATGTCGCGTATCTGACCATCCACAATTCGCAAATGGTATGGAACTCAGTCAAGCTCTCGACCTCGTGCGTAATCCAAAAACTATCGATGATAATGGCATCGGTACATTCTTTAGCTCAAATATGATACTCCCTGTTGATAAACAAAAAGCTATTGAAACAGGTACTGTAGCAGCAAAAGACTCTACAAGAATTGTTAACCAAATGAACATCAAACTTGGTCGTTCTGTAGGCAAAGCTCAACTCATGGTACTCGAAATGCTTAACTCAAACAATTGGGAGCGTCCTATATATGTAGCTGCAACTGTAGGTAGCGAATACTACCCTGCTCTTCAAGAATATATGCAATTAGAAGGTTTGGCTTATCGCATTGTACCTGTAAAAGGTCAAAGAGAACGCGTAAACACAGAGGCTATGTACGACAATATGATGAACAAATTCGTATGGGGCAACATTGCCGACCCTAACGTATATCTCGACGAACAACACATCCGCATGGCTCGCACAATGCGCATGATGTTTGGCCAACTTACTGCTGCTCTCATCGAAGAGGGCCAAAACGAAAAAGCACTCGAAGTACTTAACAAATGTATGGAGGTAATTCCTACAACATCTGTTCCTGCCGATTACAGCTCTGCTATGCTTGCCGAATACTACTACGAACTCGGACAAACTGAAAAAGCTGATGCATTGATTCGTCCACTACTCGATGATTGCATCGCTAAAATCGAATGGGTAAAATCATTAAAACCTAAATATAGTAAAGCGGTATCGCAAGATATGTCTATTCGCCAAAACGTAGGCTTAATCCAAAATATGTGGATGACTGCTCGCAACTACAAATCCGAATTGGCAACAGAACTCGAAGAGAACCTCCAAAAATATTACCCATTAGTGCGTAACTAACCACTTAATTTTTGACCGTTGATTGTTAACCGGTAACTGTTGACCAGTAACTGTTGACTATTATAATGTACCAACCTAACAAAATACTAAAACTACTATGCCCAGCAGAATATCGAATAAAATCTGCTGGGCATGCAGTATATTTAACGTTCGATGATGGACCTTGTCCAGAAACAACGCCAGAAATACTCAATATTTTACGCAAATACGACGTCAAAGCAACTTTTTTCTGCGTAGGTGACAATATACTCAGGCACCCCGAATTATTTGCACAAATCAAAGCCGAAGGTCATCAAGTAGGCAACCACACAATGCACCATTCAAAAGGTTTTTATACTAATACAAACGATTATATAAACGAAATTGACGAATGTGCTGCACTTGTAGACAACAACCTATTCCGACCTCCACATGGACTGATAACTCCACGTCAAAATGCCATGTTGAGAACAAAAAAGTATAAAATAATTCAATGGGATGTAATCACATACGATTGGGACAATAATCATTCACCTGAAGATATATTAAAAATAGTAAACCGCTATACCCGACCAGGCTCAATCATCGTAATGCACGATTCAATAAAAGCTGCACCACGCACACTAAAGATATTAGAAGAGGTTATTATCGAACTCAAATCTCAAAACTATAAATTAAAAACGCTCGCTTAAATTAAGCGAGCGTTTTTAATTTATCTTATTCATAATAAAGCTTGATTACTTTCGATTTTCGTTTAATACCATCATTAGAGGTATATTTCAATATATAAACTCTATTTGAAGCCAATTGAGGCAACTCAACAACATTTGATAAAACAGGCACAGATGCTATAAAACTACCATCAATAGTATATATGAATATGCTATGATTTTCATCTACAACAGGAAGATAAACCATATATTTATCTCCTTGTCTCAATATATCCAATTTACGGCTATCTGCACCAAATCCAGGCAATGTAGTAACTGAAATTTCATTAGAATAGTCAGTAATATTTTCAACTAAACCATTAATAACATCTTTATCTGAAGAACGAAGTTTATAGAAATAATCAGTATTCTCTTTTAAATCAGTGATAGCACAAGCCATAACTCCATTTAAACTATCTGCTGACAAATATGCCTCTTTCTTGACAAATATCGTATCAGTACCATCAAAATAATATACCGACAAATAATATCCCGTTGCATCATCAACTTCACTCCAAATCGCATCAAATGAATATGGTGTTATATTCTCTGCCGAATGAGCCACAGGAGGAACTATCAAAACTGGTTTAGTAGTTTTTCCACGAACTGATACATTTAATTTACTAAATTTAGTAGATATAACAATATTATCAGACAAATAACTTAAATTAGAATAATTTTTAGGGGCAAATTTAATATCTACTTTAGCTTCAAATGCACCATTATCATCAGGGGTAATCTTTAAAGACTTTACAAATGTTGTATCATTACTATCAACTAATCTAATCGCATAATCCTTAGCAACAGACAAGTCAATAGAAACATCTCCCTCTAAAATTCCATCACCTTTCAATTCCAAAGTCTGAATACACGTTTGTCCAAAATCAATATCGAAATTTCCTAATGAATTAACAACTTCAATATTTGGTGTAAAGTCCGGAGAACCATAGATAAATGAAATAATATCATTCTTGCTGACAATTGAAGTAATAGTATCAAGATTCAAAGTATCGGCGATAGCAAAACTTACTGATGTTTTTTCATAAGACCCAGGAAATACATTTTGATGCGGTGTACTTGTAGTACCAAAAGCACA
Source organism: Candidatus Aphodosoma sp. (assembly GCA_045629685.1). Taxonomy (GTDB): domain Bacteria; phylum Bacteroidota; class Bacteroidia; order Bacteroidales; family Paludibacteraceae; genus Aphodosoma. Next base: position 6,592 of record JAZQRP010000202.1, read on the forward strand.
AACTATTTCAACTCCCATATTATCAGGATCATTATTAACAGTATTATTTTTCCACTTAAACTTACTATAAGTTACATGAGTTACTAACATCCCATTAGCAGGAACTCCATCATTTTTATATTTATTATGTCTATTTTCTAATAAGAAAAACTCATGTGCATCAGGATTTTTACCATCTAAATTATGAGTATTTGCAGCAATCAAATATGCTTGATTACTTATAGATATTGGTTCTAAATTATAAGATCCTGCAGTCAATTGTTTAGGAGATAACCAACCAAGATAAAAACGTTCATACGCAGAATACGTCGGAGGAGTACGTCCGCTATTATTATACGAACCGCTAGCCATTATATCCCAACTATCAAGAGTCGCATGAGAGGCATTATTAGTTGCATAAAAATCAGGCAACGACAGTACATGACCGAATTCATGACAAAAAGTACCTATACCACACATGACAGCACCTTTATTAGAACGAAATTCTGAAGTACATGCATAATCATAAATTCTAACGCCATCGTAATAAATCTCAGACACAATTGCAGAACGATGAGGCCAAACAGTATTTGCATTTCCTCCCTCAGCTTGATTATAACCTGCATAATAAATAAAAACATTATCGATATAACCATCACCATTAGTATCATATTCCGTAAAATCAATATCAGCATCTGCAGCAGTACAAGCATCAACAATCAAATTACTTGCTCTCAAATCAATTCTTCCATTTTCATCTTTACCATAATAAGTTGTAGCTTCAGGCAAATCGTATGGCCCTACTACAACAAAATTAGGTTCAAACACACCATAAGATGAAGTTCTAAAATAATCTCTTGCTGACCCTGTCGCATTATTTTCTGCATAATTATATTGATTCAACATTCGTGTAAAATCAGCATTGGCAGTTGGTGATTTAAACTTTAAATTTTCAAAATTCACCAAAATAACCAAACTTTTAGGAGAACCTTTCAAAGGAAAGCCTTCATTACTATATGCTGCCTGAGCATATTGAATCTGTTCTCTCTCACGAGAAATAGCAGACTCAATATGCTGTAATTTTTCGCGCCAAGCATCTATTTTAGGAGTTACGCACAAATAATCTAACTCCGATTGTGTACGCTCTAAAATATTATGAGCAATAATACCAACTGATTCAATGTTGTTATTGATGCCTATCTTAGCATATTCAACAAAACCTAAATCGTTATACTTAACCAAATAACCATCTTCAGTTGTCATATAGCTAAAGTTTTCATCTCCATGCAAAAAAACATTCAATACAACACCATTAGGTTGAGTTATTTCAATCAATCCAGGATAAGCTTTCACTGCGTAAAGTGACGAAATGAAAAAAGAAATAGACAACAATAAAAGTAAGAATTTCTTCATAATAAATAAATTTTTAATAAACACACAAAGGTACTAAAAAAAAAGTAGACCACAAAATAAAAGAGGACAAACTTTTGTATGTCCTCTTTTTAATCAATAATTATTTTTAATAAAATATTTTACCCATTTGGTCTTTACGAGATGTTTTTCCTTTTTGAGAATACTTAACAATATACATATTAGAACTCAAACGAGGAAGCACTACATCTTTTTCAGTAGGTTCAATTTCTTCGATAAGGTGACCATCAGCAGAATAAATACAAATTACATAATCAGATTTTAATTCTGTCAAATTAACAACAAAATGCCCATCAACAAAAGAAATTTTCAAAGGATCAACCTTTACATTATCATTATTTGGACCATTTTCTTCTCCTACACATATTTCATTTGAATATTCAGAAATATTCT
>JAZQRP010000203.1:0-10889 GCA_045629685.1 Candidatus Aphodosoma sp.
TTAATAATAAATCAACTATCGAAAGTGATACGCTAACATACAATACGGAAACCAAAATAGCAACCATACTTGGTCCTACATATATACATCATTCTGATAGTACAACCATTTATTCTGAATTAGGTTGGTATAATAGCGAAAACGATCAATCTCAACTACTAAAAGAATCGTTAATTAATCATGGCAAAGGAAAATCGCTTGCTGGGGATACTATATTTTACGACAAACGTTTAGGTTTAGGAGAAGCGTTTCATAATGTTATTATGAAAGATTCTTTGAATCAGATATGTTTATATGGACATTATGGTTATTATAAAGAAGAAGGCGAAATTGGGATTATTACAGATTCAGCCATGATGGTAGAATATTCGCAAAAAGATACTACATATATCCATGGAGATACGTTATATTCATACGCACAAGGTGAAGATAAAAAAATGACACTTGCATTCCACAATGTAAGATTGTTCAATAATGAATTTCAAGGTGTATGTGATTCACTTACATTCTTCTCAGGCGATTCAATTCTCCACATGATGCAAATGCCTATTATTTGGAACGAAAATCAACAAATCACAGGAGATACAATACATATTTATCCAAAAAATGGAACTGTTGACCGAATGCATGTCGTAGATAATGCGATGATGATACAAGAGGAAGATACAATACATTACAACCAAGTGTCAGGTAAAGAAATTATTGCCTATATTCAAAACGAAGAATTACACCATGTAGATATTTCGGGCAATGTAGAGTCAATATTCTATCCTAACGACCGAGGCGATTTAATAGGATTAAATACCATTAAAAGTAGTTATATGACTGTATATTTTAAAGAAGGTAAATTAGAGCGATTTAATGTATATCCTTCGCCTACAGCTATAATGTATCCGATGTCGCAAATCACAGAAAATATGTTGTATTTGGCTAATTATACTTGGCAAATAGATGTTCGTCCCATATCAAAAGGAGATATATTCCGTATACCTAAACGTTTAACTCAAGATGATATAAATAATCAAAAAGAGCAAATAAAGCAACAAGAGCAAGAAGAACGCAAAAATAAACGAAAAAAACGTAATCAAGAAAATGCGACCGATATTACAAATAACGAACAAGAATAAAACGAGTCTATACGTTGCAAATATGATAGCAGAATGTATGGATTTCATGGTGGAAGAGATAGAAGTATCGGATTTTGACAATATCAATACTTTGGTGGAGGAGAAAGATGCGGCTTTACTTATTATTGGACTTAATTTTGATAAAGAGATACAAAATTATTTAAATAAATGTCGTGAATTACGAGTGCCTTATATTTTTGTAAAAAACGAAATTTCTAATAACTTCAATATAGGTAATATACTTTTACCTATAAGTAATCTTGAAGAAGAGCGCGAAAAAGGTCCATTTGCCTCGTCATTTGCAAGACATTTTGGCTGTCCTATAACAATATATCAACCAAATGATTACGGCTCAAAAGCAGTAAAGAATATCGAGGCTATGAAAATCTTATTCGATTCCTTTTCACTAAAATATGAAACAGTTAAAGGAAAAAAAGATAGCAATGGAATCGAATTTGAAGCGGGATTATTAAATAAAAACAAACAAAATAGTTTACTAATAATCTCAGCATCCAGAGACTATGGCTTAGACGACATCATTTTTGGACCAAAAGAAAGAAAAATAATAAAAAATACCAATATACCAACTATGCTGATAAATCCACGTGGCGATTTATATGCATTATGTGATTAAATATTTAAAATATGAAACGATTTGTATTACTAATTTGTGCATTATGCATTATAATTTGTGCATTTCCACAAACAGAATATCCTATTATAGAAAAGGAAGGTAAAAAATATTATGAATACACTATAAATCCTGGCGAAGGATTATTTGCAATTGCACGTAAATTCGGAATAAAACAAAATGATTTGCACGACGCTAACGAAAATCTCTCAACTGATATTAAGGTTGGCGACAAAATCCTCATTCCTATCAAAATCAACGAAACAAACATTGATATTGAAGCTATGACCACTCACGTGGTGGAAGCAAAACAAACATTATATAGCATATCAAAAATGTATAATGTTAGTGTTGATACTCTTATTTCTCTTAATCCATCTGCTAAAACAGGAATAAAAACAGGAGAAGTTCTTGTAATTTCAAAAGATAAAAAAATTGAAACCGCATTGGATGAACCAAAAGTAATGCAAAAAAGAGTAGTTTCAACTAATAGTATCACACATATAGTACAAAAAAAGGAGACACTATATTCGATTTCAAAAAAATATAATATTGCTATCCACGATTTAATTTCACTCAATCCAGAATTAAAAGATGGATTGAAAGCAGGTTCTGAAATACTTATAAAAGGAGAAAGATTAGAAACAAAAGAAAATAATAAAACACAACCTCTTGTCGTAGTAGATACTATCGAAGAAACAAAACTCCAAGAACCAATAGAAACAACAGAAGCTAAAGATAGCATCATAGTCCATCCTCAAATATCAAATACTAACACAATTAATATAGCCTATCTATTACCTCTAATTGCCGAAAATACAAGCGATGAAAAAAACACTCAGCGCTTTGTTGAGTTTTATCGTGGCTCAATTTTAGCTTTGAACGAAGCTAAAGAGAATGGTATGTCAGCCAATGTATATACCTATAATCTGCCAAAAGATACAAGCAAAATTGATTCGATACTACTTTTGCTAAATAATAAGCATATAAACGTAATTATAGGTCCAGCATATTCAGAACAATTGGATAAAATATTAACATTTTCAAAGGAAAATAATATAACAACAATAGTTCCGTTTTCAAATAAAATAGATTCGACTTACTATTTTCCTAAATTAATACAATTTAATCCACCTCAAGATTCATTATTTAAATTTGTAATCAGAAATACGTTCGAACACCGCAATTTACAATATATATTGGCTCGCTTCGAAAATTGCACAAACAAAGGTAATATATTTGCCAATGATTTATCCGACCTATTAACAGAAAATAATAAAGAATTCAAGGAAATCGTTATAAAACCAGAATATGTTGATTCTTTGGTAAATATGATTTCTTCTGATACTACAATTTTGCTCCTTGCATCATCAAAAATCAATGACGTTGCAGGTGTGCTTGATAGTCTTAATCGCTATCAATTGCCAAATCTACAAGTATGGGGATTTGAAGATTGGGGTGCTAATTTAATAAAAAAATATCCTCAAACTATATATTACTCACTTTTCTATCCTAATGAAACTGAAGAATATAAAATTAACTATAAAAATTGGTTTGGCTTAAGGAAACAAACTGTTGGCGTAAAATATGACCTATTAGGATATGATTTAACTTTTTTAGCATTAAAAGGAATTACTAATTTAGATAATTCTATCTTAAATATAAACACTAAAGATATACACTTTTTGCAATCAACCCCGCAACTAGAATTCATCGATAACCGATGGTTAAATATGAATTACTATTTACTATTTTGGGATAATATCACAATAAAAAATATAAGTAATAAAGAATAGTAGAATGAAAAGAATTATACTATTTTTGATTATAAATTGCGTATTGTGCATTACACATTGTGCAGCTCAATATCCCGAATATGCTATAGGTGTATGCGGAGGCACGACATGGTCTTTTATGTGGTTCAATCCATCTATAGCTCAACCATCTATGCCCCTAACATACCATGCAGGAGCACAATTTCGCATGGTATCAGAAAAATATTTTGGCATAAAACTTGAGCTTAACTATGCACAGCGTGGATTCAAAGATCAAGATGGACATCGAAGATTAGATTATATAGAATTACCCTTTATGACACATATCACTTTTGGACAAAAATTATTTCGATTTTTTGTAGATTTAGGTCCAGAAGTCTTGTATATGATACAAGACAACCCGATTACATCCAATAATATACAACATACATCTCAAATAAAAAATCGATTTGATTATGGACTTGTTGGAGGATTAGGATTCGAATTTAATACCAAGTATGGAATTTATACCATTGATGCACGATACCATTTTGGTTTAAATAATGTATTAGGCAATTCAGCCACCGAATATTTCAAGTCTTCTACATGCCAAAATATTACACTATCTTTAGCATATTTATTTCCAATAAGGTAATAATACCCACATAGTAGATGTAAGCAAGGTATGCCGAAGAAAACCGCCATAAAAAACAAATTATTATCATCTAAAATCTTAACTACTATGACAGACTTAGAAATTGCTCAGGCAGCACAACCTGAAAAAATAAAAAACATAGCCGCAAAAGTAGGCTTAACCCCAGAAGATATTGAATATTATGGTCCATACAAATGCAAAGTGCGTTTAGATGCTATGGATGATAGATTCCAAAAACAAGGTAAAGTAGTATTAGTTACAGCTATCAACCCGACTCCAGCAGGTGAAGGTAAATCGACTGTAACAATTGGTTTAACAGATGCGATGAATCGCCTTGGACATAAAACCCTTGTTGCACTACGCGAACCTTCATTAGGTCCTGTAATGGGTGTAAAAGGTGGTGCTGCGGGAGGTGGTTATGCGCAAGTGGTGCCAATGGAAGATATCAATCTCCATTTTACAGGCGACTTACATGCTATCACAACAGCCAACAACCTCGTAGCTGCCCTTATTGATAATCATATCTATCAAGGCAATCAACTCAACATCAACCCTACACGCATTGTTTGGCATCGTTGTATGGATATGAACGACCGCTCTTTGCGTAATATTACAATAGGATTGGGTGGTCCACTACAAGGTATTCCTCGCGAAGACCACTTCGATATTACAGTAGCATCTGAAATCATGGCTATCATGTGTCTTGCTACAGATATGGAAGACTTCAAAGCACGTCTCGGTAAATGCGTAATTGCTTATCGCTACGATAAAACACCGGTCACAATGGCTGACCTTAACTGCGTAGGTGCAGTTGCCATGATTATGCGCGACGCAATAAAACCTAATATGGTGCAAACCCTCGAAGGAAACCCAGCATTCATTCATGGAGGTCCATTTGCCAATATCGCACATGGCTGTAATTCAATTATAGCCACACAAATGGCACGTCGATTAGCTGATTATGTTATCACAGAAGCTGGTTTCGGTGCTGACCTTGGGGCTGAAAAATTTATGGACATCAAAGCCCGTTATGGCGGATTTGCACCAAGTTGCGTAGTTATAGTTGCCACAATTCGTGCATTAAAAATGCATGGTGGTGTAGCAAAATCTGACCTTGGAAAAGAGAATATCGATGCACTATTGCAAGGAATTGAAAACCTAAATAAACACGTTGAAAATGTGAAGAAATTCTGTGTGCCATACGTCATTGCTATCAATCGTTTCGTAAATGACACCGATGAAGAAATCAACACATTACTTGATTGGGCAAAAGCAAATTGCCATGAAATAAGCCTTACAGAAGTATGGGCAAAAGGTGGTGAAGGAGGAGAAGATTTAGCACATAAAGTCATTCGTAAAATCGAACAAAACGATGGTTGTTGCCATTTCCACCATCTCTACGATGTAAACTTGACAATTAAGGAGAAAATGAATATCATCGCTCGTGAAATATATGGCGCAGATGCTGTAGAATATTCTCCAACTGCCAATAAACAAATCAAAACATTCGAAGAAAATGGTTGGGACAAACTGCCAATCTGCGTAGCAAAAACACAATATTCACTTAGTGATAATGCAAAATTACTCGGTCGTCCCCATGGGTTTGTTGTAACAGTTCGCGAATTCAAACCATCAATCGGTGCAGGATTTATCGTTGCCTTAATGGGTGATATTATGACTATGCCTGGATTACCAAAAGTGCCTGCATCAAATGCAATGGATGTTGTGAACGATAAAATAATAGGATTATTTTAATAAAAAAATAGCGTGAGATAGATGTAACTTTATAGTATGCGAAGTGCTTGAAGTTTTTATATTGAATCACTTTAAATTGTATTAAAGGTTGACCTAAAATAGTTTTAAGGTCAACCTTTTTTATGTGATGTGTGTAGATTATTTTTCTTCTTCATCGACTTGGCGCATGATGTCTTCGATATAGTCGAGGAGTTCGTCACGACCTTGTGCTTTTTCGGAAGAGGTAATGAACATTGGAGGTAGAGCTTCCCACTCTTTGAGGAGTTCATTTTTATAGTTTTCGATGTTCGACATGAGACGCGAGTGGCTCAATTTATCGGCTTTAGTGAAGACGATAGAGAATGGTATGCCAGATTCGCCTAACCAACGCATAAACTCTACGTCAATTTGTTGGGGTTCGTGGCGGCAGTCGATAAGGACAAATAGGTTGGTTAATTGTGGACGAAAGAGGATATATCCGTCAATGATAGCTCGCAATTTGCGACGTTGCTCTTTAGAGGCACGAGCATAGCCATAACCAGGAAGGTCGACAATATACCATTGTTTGTTGACTAAAAAGTGATTTATCAATAGGGTTTTTCCTGGTTTTGACGATGTTTTTGCTAAATCGGGGTGTTGAAGAAGCATGTTGATGAGTGATGATTTACCCACATTGCTTCGGCCGATGAATGCAAATTCGTGAAGGCGTCCTTCTGGACAGCGTTTGTAGTCGGTGTTCGATATTACGAACTCTGATGAACTGATGTGCATTTTGTATAGTGTTTAGAGTATAGAGTATAGTGTTTTAATTTTCAACTTTTTTTATAATAAAGAGACCTATGAAGGTGATAATTCCATTGAGTAATAGGAGCTCGTATCCCCATTGGTAGTTGAAGTAATGAGTTGTGGCTGCGTTGATTATGTAGCAAAGTATGGGTGATGCTAAGGCAACTATAGGTACTAAGCGGTCGCGTACTTGATAGTGGGTGAATAGTCCAAAGGTAAATAGTCCAAGTAGAGGTCCGTAGGCATAGCCCACGATAGTATATATAGTGTCGATGATAGAGCGATTTTGGGTGTAACCGAAGAGTATTACGATTAAAGCAAATAGCGCACATACAGCGAGATGGAGCCATTGACGCTGATTTTGGTTGTTTTTATTGCCAAATATGTCAACTGTTAGGGTAGTAGTGATTGAAGTGAGGGCAGAGTCGGCACTCGAAAATGATGCAGATATGATACCCAAAACGAAACATATACCAGCTATAGGCGACATGATGGTCGAAGCTACCATAGGCATAATTTTGTCAGGTTCGGTAGGTAGTGTGATGCCTAATTGTTGTGCATAAATTATTATTAGTGAGCCTAAAAGAAGGAGTATGAAATTGATAGGTAAGAAAGCAATACCATAGCTGAGCATGTTTTTTTGACTTTCGCGTAGTGAGCGACAAGTCAGATTTTTTTGCATCATATCTTGGTCTAACCCTGTCATTACAACCACGATAAATATACCGCTAATAAATTGTTTCCAAAAGTATTGAGTTGAACGCCAATCGTAGAAGTTGAAAGTTAAAAGTTGAAAGTTGAAAGTTGAAAGTTGTACATTGGTTAGTTTGTATGCTTCGTAGCACATTATGCTGATAGCTATGATGAAAAATAGGGTTTGCAGTGTGTCGGTCCACACGATAGTCTTAATTCCTGCACGATGGGTGTAGAGCCAAATTATGGCAACACAGATTATTACTGTAAGCCAAAAAGGTATGTTCCATTGTGAGAATATAAAATGTTGCAATACAAGTACAGCGATATATAATTTTGTTGCAGATGAGACCATTTTGGCTATAATGAAAAACATAGACCCTGTGTGGTATGAAGAAGAACCAAATCTGCTATTTAAATATTCGTATATAGATGTGAGTCTTAGGCGGTAGTAGAGTGGTAAAAGTAAGGATGCCACAACGATATATCCCAAAAAGAAACCGAGGCAAGTTTGTAGGTAAGTCCATCCTGATGTTGTGACCATGCCTGGTACTGATACTACGCTTATGCCACTAATTGATGCACCTATCATTCCAAAGGCTACTAAATACCAAGGCGAGCGGTGGTTAGCAGAAAAAAAAGTCTCGTTAGATGTGCCGCCTCGTGATGTCAGATGACTGACACCAAGCAAAATAGCAATATATATTAGTAGTATAATGTAGTGCATTTTATTAAAGAGCAAATTCTCAATTCTCAATTATCTGCTTATATCGATCTTTTATCTTTTTTAGTCCTGCGCGTTGCATTGGGCTGAATTTTAGTTGGTGGTTGAATTCAGAGCGTGAGATTGTTGTCCAATCTATTTCGAATATGCCTTCGATAGGCATGAGTTCGGGGTGATTGTGGGGATGGGCAAACCTATTCCATGGGCAAGCTAATTGGCAACAGTCGCATCCGTAGAGGGTATTGCCTGCTAATTCTCTCAATTCGTCATCTATTTCACCTCTTTTTTCAATCGTTTGATATGAAAGACAACGGCGTGCGTCGATGGTTTTATTGTCAAGTATGGCTCCTGTAGGGCAAGCTTCAATACATCTTTTGCATGTGCCACAATGATTTTCTATCGGTTTGCTCGGCTCTAATTTCAACGTAGTAATGAGAGTGCCAATGAATGTGAAAGTGCCAAGTTTTGGATTTACAAGCATCCCATTGCGTCCAATCCAGCCTAATCCTGCGCGTACAGCCCAAGCGCGTTCCATTACTGGTGCTGAATCGCAAAATACGGCATATTGATGAGGTGTTATATTGTTTATCTCTTCTGCTATTTTTGTGAGTTTGGATTTGATAATATGGTGATAATCATTTCCGTAGGCGTATGCTGCGATGCGTGGTTGACTGTCAGATTGCCACTGGTGAGGGTAGTAGTTCATCAACACCATAATCATTGATTTCGCTTCGGGTAGCAATTCGCAAGGATTGGCTCTTAGCTCAATATTGCGCGTCATGTATTGCATTTCGCCGTGATAATTATGGGCAATCCACTCTTTTAATCGTGCAATTTCCTCATCAATTGGTTCAATACGAGCAACGCCCCAAGCATCAAATTCAGTTGAGAGTATATATTTTATTTTTTTTAACATAAGTACATAATTTGTTTATTGGACAAATGGTTTGGTATCCTCGCAAAATATTAAAAATATTAAATAACTTTACAAACTTATAAACATAAAATTTGTACTTATGTTAAAATAAAAACTTTTATTTTGTGAGTCGATTGATTTCTTTCTCTACGTTTTCGTGGTTGTAGCGACCGATGATGTTGCCCTCTTTATCCATTAAGAAGAAAGTAGGTAATTCGCTTACGTTATATGTAGATAGTAGTATGGATTGTACCGAAGCCTCGTCTCTTACGCATACCCAAGGGATATTGCGAGTTTGTTCTAACCAGAGTAATTTGTCAGCATCGAATGATATTTGGAATATCTCTAAGCCCAATTCGTTGTAGGTTGCGTATAACTCTCTTAAAAATATAGTGTGAGCAGAGGCTTGTTCCATAGCGTATGCCGAGAAGTCGATGAGTATAACTTTACCGATATAATTAGATAATTTGGTAGTTTCGCCGATGCGGTTAGGTAAAGAGATTTCGATGAAACCCTCTTCAGAGATGTTTTCTACTAATTGTTGAGCAGAGAGTTGGCTGTTGCGTTGTTTGCTTATTGCTAAAAGTACGTTTTGTTTTAATTCTTTAGCTCGCTCATATTCAGGATAATGTAAGTCCCAGGCAGTAGCAACAGCATTCCAGAATGGGAGGTCTTCTTTATTGTAAGGTGTCATGTAGTATGCACCGTTTATAGTTTGATTTATAGCATAATATGCTGCGGCAGAACGAGGGTTTGCGAGTACTATTTCTTGTGCTAAGCGTTTATGAGATGTTAGCATTTGGGCTACTTTTGCAGTATCGCCTTCGATAGCAGCATGTTGTAATTTAAAATTGGAGTTGCGTAGGCGTTGAATTTCAACTGAAGTTTCAGAGCCTTCGATATTTGCATTGTTCAACTCTTTAGCCGATGCTGTAATGTTTATATTTTTAGTAGCTGAATCTAATGCGAATACAACAAATTGATTGTTGAGGCGAATGCGGTAAAAATCAGGGTATTGAGGTGTTTCTACTGAGAATTTGAATGTACCTTTAGTATCTAATTTTGCCGAATCTAATAGGGTAGTGGTAGTTAAACTTGTATGTTCTAAATAGATAGTTTTGTCTTTGGCGTCAGTAATTGAACCATTGATGTTGCTTTTAGGCGCACATGCTGCAAATAACATAATTGCAGCGAAATAAAATAGTACCTTTTTCATATAATTTTGTTTTTTATATTTTACCAATTTTTATAAGGATTTTTGAATAAGCAAGCATTGTAGTAGCGTGCATCATCGGTAACTTCTTCACCTATGAAGTCTGGAAGTTCGAATTGTTGGTTTTTGTTTTCAAGTTCGATTTCAGCAACAACAAGCCCTTCATTGTCGCCATGAAACTCATCAACCTCCCAGATGAAACCTTTGTACTCTAATATATAGCGAGTTTTATCGATTATTGGTTGTTGGCAGGTGTTGTGTAGCATCGCTTCGGCATCAGCAACCGGGATTTCGTATTCGTATTCATTACGGGCAAATCCGATAGTTGCGTTTTTTATGGTTAGATAGGCTTTATCGCCTTTGATACGCACGCGAACAACACGATTTTCTTCGCTGCATATATAACCTTGTGATATGCGAATAGGAGTGCCAGATTTGTAGTTGTTGTTGGTGACAAGATATTTACGTTCTATTTCAATCATTATTGTAGTATATTAGTATATGTGTATTTATTAACCTGCAAAGGTACGAATTTTTATGGATATTTGCAACAGGATTTGCATTAAGAATGCTGAAAATGTTGGTATAAGTGTAAGTGAGGATATGATTATAGTATGTTTATTATATGTTTATAGTATATTTATAGTATATTTATC
>JAZQRP010000204.1:0-6185 GCA_045629685.1 Candidatus Aphodosoma sp.
GCGCTCACTGCAAAGCGTTTAATATAGTAGCCCTTATCTTTTCCGTTACGATAAACTGCATTATAAATCGTGCGCTTGTCGTTCTTCACCCACACGCCCACGTGCAATATATTCTTGCCCACATACACTTTGTCGGCCACTTTTATCACTTTATATTTACCGTCTTTATAGAAGATGATTATATCGTCCATATCCGAACAGTTTGTCACAAACTCGGTGTTTTCATCTTTCTTCAATCCTATACCCACAAATCCTTCTTCGTGGTTGATATAGAGTTTTTCGTTGGCTTCCACCACTTTAGCCACTTGTATTGTTTCAAAGTTGCGCAACTCTGTCTGACGTGGATACAAATGTGCATATTTCGCCTTCAAGTGTTCAAACCACTCTATTGCATGGTCTATAATATGTGCCAATTTATAGTCCAACTCTTTTATTCTATCCTTCAACGCCACTATCTGCTCTTCGGCTTTATCGGTGTTGAATTTCAAGATACGCGCCATCTTTATTTCCAACAATCGTTGCAAATCCTCACGGGTCACCTCACGTATAAATTTTGGTTTATATGGCTCTAATCTTGTGTCGATATGGTCTAACGCTGCATCTACCGACTTCGCTTGCTCAAATTGTTTATCTTTATAGATACGTTCTTCGATAAATATCTTCTCCAACGACGCAAAGTGCAATTGTTCGCTCAATTCGCCTCTCTCTATCTCCAACTCTTGACGCAACAAATCCACTGTGCTATTAGTGCTTCGTCTCAACACTTCCGACACGGTGATGAAGCATGGTTTGTTATCGTCTACCACACAGCAGTTTGGCGAATAGTTCACCTGACATTTCGTGAAGGCATACAACGCATCTATTGTCTTGTCGCTCGATGTCTTCGCTTCCAAATGCACGCGTATCTCCACGTTTTTCGATGTATTATCGTCTATCTTCTTGATATTCAACTTACCTTTCTCGTGCGCCTTCACTATCGAATCCATCAACACTCCCGATGTCACGCCGTATGGCACCTCTACTATCTTCAATGTCTTGTTGTCTATCTTCTCTATCTTCGCACGTATTGCCAACTTACCGCCACGCTCTCCATCGTTGTATTTCGACACATCCATCATACCCCCTGTCGGGAAGTCTGGATACAATTCAAACTCCTCTCCTTTCAAACATGCTATCGATGCATCACACAACTCTCCAAAGTTATGAGGCAATATTCTCGAATTCAAGCCCAATCCGATACCTTCCGAACCTTGCGCCAAAAGCAATGGGAATTTCACTGGCAACGATATCGGCTCTTTGTTTCTTCCGTCATACGATGGTTTCCATTGTGTTGTCTTTGGATTAAACACTGCCTCCAACGCAAATTTTGTCAATCTCGCCTCAATATAACGTGGTGCTGCTGCACCATCTCCAGTCAATATATTACCCCAGTTACCCTGACAGTCCACCAACAAATTCTTTTGTCCTAAATTCACCAACGCATCGCCTATCGACGCATCACCATGAGGGTGAAACTGCATCGTATGTCCCACTATATTAGCCACTTTATTGTATCGTCCATCATCCAATCTGCGCATAGCGTATAACACACGACGCTGCACAGGCTTCAATCCGTCATTGATATGTGGTATCGCACGCTCCAAGTTCACATACGAAGCATAATCCAAAAACCACGTACGAAACATCCCCGAAAGATGAAACACCTCATCCCCCTTTCCATCACTAATCTTATACTCCGAATGTGCTCCTCCCATCACATCCTCAACCTCTTCAATCATCTCATTCTCTTGATTTTCCAATTCTTCTGACATAATATTTCAAATATAAATACAATAACCCTAAATTAAGCATGCAAATTTACAAAAAATAAACCAATTAATCAAGATTAAGAACAAAAAAGTCGGACTTTTTTATCAAGTCCGACTATAATAATTTTATAAAGCAATATTATAACACTACTTTTTGCACTTCATTACCAATCACAACAACATACACCCCACGAGGCAACGACAATACAGATTCACGACCCGAATAAACCAATCGACCAAAAGCATCAAATATTTGATAATCTTCTGTTATACCTTCTATATGAAAATTGCCTCCATTTGAATATATTTTTACATTAGAATCATAAGTGTTTTCTACTGGAGTAGAAGAAGCAACTCTAAATTCTGCAGTAATTGTAGTGTCGCTTGTTACAAACACAGTATGTGGATTTTCTGTAAATCCATCGCTCCATTTCACAAATTCATATCCAGGCAATGCTTGCGCTTGCACTTGTGCCGAAATATCTTGGCATGTTGGTTGTTTTACGACAATAGCATTTCCCATAGTATTGTCATTAGTATTAACAACCAAAGTATATGGAGTTTCAACATAATTTGTAAATTCGTTCCAATAACTTGATGCTTGATATACTGCAACTGCACTACAAGGCACTTTTATTTGTGTAGTTCGAGAAACATTATTAAAAGTTGATGATTCTACAATCGGTGGAATAATAGCATCTATGCCCATTGAATAAATCGCACTACAATCAGCAAAAGCTTTATCACCAATTGATGTAATACCTTTACCAATTTCCACTGTACGCAATTTACCACAACCCTCAAATGCACTTCCGCCAATTTCAGTTACCAAATTAGGAATTACAACAGAACTCAAATCAGTCTTATTGTAACAAAGATATGCAGGTATACGCTCTACATCATCTCCAAAAGTAAATGATGTTATAGGATTAGTTGCAAAAGGAATTTCTTCAGAAGAGAAATCATTACATCTTTTAGCATTCCATTTTACTGATGCCAAAGAAGAACAATCTTTGAATGACTCATCTCCAATCTCACTTACACCATTTCCTATCTCTACTGATAGAAGACCAGTACAACCTTCAAATACATTATTACCAATTGAAGTTACTGAATTTGGAATAGTAATAGAAGTTAATTTATCCATCCCATAACATAAATATCTTGGTATATATTCTACACTATCACCAAAAACAAAAGATGTTATTTGATTACCAAAAGGCAAATTAGCATACGTAATATTATGGTAATTATTACATTTTTCAGCATTCCAAACAATAACTACAAGATTTGAGCAATCTCTAAATGCCTTTTGCCCAATCGAAGTTACACTATTAGGAATTATTATAGATGTTAGAGCATCACAATTATAAAATGCATAATCACCAATAGCAGTAACGCTATTAGGTATTTTAACAGAAGTAAGTCTTATACATCCCTCAAATGAACTTTCTTTAATCCATTTTACACTATTAGGTATTATAACTGATGTAAGTCCTGTACATCCAGAAAATGCACTTTCTCCAACCGAAATCACACTATTTGGTATTTCTATTGATGTAATAGATGAACAATCCAAAAATGCACGTTCTCCAATTGAAGTAACACTATTAGGTATTTCTATTGATGTAAGCCCTGTACAACGAGAAAATATACCTTCCCCAATCGAAGTAACACTATTAGGTATTTCTATTGACGTAAGTCCTGAACAACTAGAAAATGCATAATTTCCAATTAAAGTAACACTATTTGGTATTTCTATTGATGTAAGTCCTGTACATATAGAAAATGCTTGACTTTCAATCGAAGTAACACTATTTGGTATTTCAACTGATGTAAAACTCTCACAATTGTAAAATGTACATTTTTTTATAGTCTTAACACTTTCTGGTATTACTAAATCAGTCACTTTCTTTCCATTTAAATATAAATTTTTCGCATAATATAATGGATTAGAGCTCGAATCATCAAAATCAATATTACACCATGCTACTATATCAGATATATTAACAGACGTAAGTCTTGTACAACCATAAAATGCAAGCCATTCAATTTCAGTTACCGAATTTGGAATAGTAATAGAAGTTAACTTATCCATTCCATAACATAAAGATGCTGGTATATATTCAACTTGATCCCCAAAAATAAATGATTCTATTTGTGTTCCAAAATGAGGATTATTCCCAGAATATTTTACTGCATTCCAAACAACAGAAGTAAGTCCTGCACATCCATCAAATGCATTTTCTCCAATTCCAGTTACCGAACTAGAAATTACAACAGAACTCAAATTTGTCATATTATAGCAAAGATATGCAGGTATGTATTCAACATTATCACCACAAATAAATGATGTTATAGGATTTGTTTCAAAAGGAATTTCATAAGAAGAAAAATCATTACATTTTTTTGCATTCCATTTTATCAACGCCAAAGAAGAACAACCTTTAAATGCATCTCCATCAATTTCAGTTACACTATTCCCTATTTCAACTGATGTAAGTTCTGTACATCCAGAAAATGCACAATACTCAATTGAAGTTATATTATTGGGTATTGTAATTGATGCAAGACCTATACAACCTTCAAATACATGACTAACAATCGAAGTTACACTATTCGGTATTTCAACTGATGCAAGTCCTATACAACCAGAAAATGCACTTTCTCCAATCGAAGTCACACTATTTGGTATTTCTATTGATGTAAGCCCTGTACAACGAGAAAATATACCTTCCTCAATCGAAGTAACACTATTAGGTATTTCTATTGACGTAAGTCCTGAACAACCAGAAAATGCAGAAGAACCAATCGAAGTAACACTATTCGGAATTGTGATTGAAGTAAGTCCTGTACAATCACAAAATGCTTGATTGTGAATCGAAGTCACACTATATTCAATACCATTATAACTCACTTTTTCAGGAATAACTACATTTCCATCATAAGAAATAACATATATAGAACTTTTAGTAACCTCAGCTGTTTTATTCTCAGAATTAAGATTATAATAAATTCCATCTATTTTTGCATCGTAAGCAAATACCATTGTCGCAATTAGCAAGGCAAATAAAGAGAATAATATCTTTTTCATAATCAGTTAACTTTTAATTGTTATTAAATTTTTTCTTAATGCGATTAATTCATGTAAATTAGCCCAAACAATATAATGCTCACTATTGATATAAGTCATTAAATATTGATTTTTAAAGATATAATCTATGCGATAACCAAATTGGTTATGAAATTCTACTTCTGAAATAATCCCTTTTTTCAAATAGATATTTATCAATTCTATTGTACCTAAGTAATTATCAAGAGCAGAATTTTCATCTTCTAAATTTTCATAATTTTTTAATGCCCCATTTTTTACTATTTCGTCATAATCTTTTTTCAACTCCGTATGAACTTTCATATTACTTTCATTACATAATTCTTTTCTTAACTCTAATAAGGATTAACATTCTTGAGCATTAACATTTTTACGAAAAGATTCAAGCGCAATAACAATAGGAAGCAATATCAATAAAGCATTAAAAATTGCTCTGAATGGATGCAATATACTCAATACATGTAACACCCAATTATAAAAAGAACAATCGGAATCACAATAAAAGCAAAAATCACCCTTAAGTATAAAAGATAAAATAACTAAAAACAAAACACTAATCAATAATATAGAAAACCAAAAGAGAATATCTCTAAAGCACACTATACCTTTTTTCATGAATTTTATCATAAAGCATAATCAATTCAATTATTCCTACTCTGTTTTTTAGGATTTTCGGATTCGTCCCAGTTCCATCAAGTTAAATTAGATGCAGACACAAAAAAAGCGTGGAACTTTCTTCGACAATCTGCTTTTTGAGGTTCTGGACTACCTAAACGAATCAAATTATACGAACAAAAGCCCACGCTATACAGCGTGAGCGTTGTAAGCTTTTGTTCTTGATTCGTTTTGTGAAATTGTCCAGATTTCAAAAAAGCAAGAGACAGCTTTAACGCTTTTCCCGATATGTAAACTATAGTGCTTGCATCACACGATGCATCATTTTGTCATAGGCAATATGTTTTAGATTTTTATTTTCAGCAAAGGTATGAATTATTTTTTGATTGTGCAATGATTTCACATATTTATTTACAACCAAACCTATCCCCCCATATAACCAACACATTTCTCTTCAAAAAGTACACCCAACCCTTACCAATACTACAACATATAATAAATATACTATAAATATATGATAAACATATGATAAATATACTATAAACATAATATAATCCTATGCACAAAGAACAAAAAAAACACAAAAAAATCCCAAAATAAAACACCGCAAATTCCAACTTTTTTTCGTACCTTTGCATATCTAAACTAAA
>JAZQRP010000205.1:0-2729 GCA_045629685.1 Candidatus Aphodosoma sp.
TACAATGAGAGTCTTCGTTTGCACATCACCCATGATCTTACCACTTGTGCGGAGGGATAATTGCTGCTTGCAAGTAATCTTGCCATCCATCAAACCTAATATCTCCGCATTTTGGCATACAATACTGCCTTTGATACAACCAGATTCGCCGATTACAACTTTGCCTGAACAATTTAATTCGCCTTCAATCGTTCCGTCAATACGGAAATCACTGTCTGCGGTAATGTTTCCTACAATTTTACTCCCTGCTGTTAAAGCATTGAACATCAATCCACTGTTTTGCTTTTCACTTGCCATAATTATTTGTGTTTAAATGTTAATATTATTTCCAAACTGTTAGTATCTTATGAAAGTACAATCATGCGTTGTTAAACGATGCATGTATACATAAATCGTGCAAAGATACAAATAAAAAATGACATACGCAAGCGCACGCGTATAATAATTTAAAAAAAAGTGTTTTTGGGCGTAAAAAATAAAAATATTTCATTTTGTGTTCGGCTAATCAATAAAAATGTGTATCTTTGCAGAATAATTTGAGATAAAATGCACCAATTTATAGTTATAGTCATTTTGCTCCTTGCTTTTTTGCTGATGGCAATCGGAGTAATACTGCGAAAGGACCACTCGTTTCGCTCGCAGCATATATCAGAAAACGAACGCATGAAGCACGATGGAATCCATTGTGCTACCTCCCAAGATAGAGAGCAAAGGCGTAATAATAAAAGAAAAATTAACACTAAAAATTTATAATTTATGAACAAAATTTCTATTATCGTTGAATCGATTTTGGCTGCTTGTGTAGTGGCTTTGTTTATTATTTTCTTTACAGTAACTCCAGGTTCTAAAAAAGCGGAAGTGGATGAAGTACAAGCAATGGGAGAACTAATGCCTATCGCAATTGTGAATACAGACTCCATTTTGAAGCATTACACCCTTGCAGTTGAGGCGCAAGATAAACTAATGTCAAGTTATGAAGAGTCAACAGTCAAATTAGACACAAAGGCAAAAACACTTCAAAAAGAGGCTGAAACATTCCAACGCGATGTGTTAGATTTCCAACGCAAAGTAGAGGCGGGTGCTTTCTTGAGTCGCGAGCGCGCAGAAAGCGAGCAAGCAAAATTACAAAAGAAAGAGCAGCAATTGATGGTTAAACAGCAAGAATTAGAGAATCTTCGTCAAAAGCTAAGTACTGATTTCATGAATCAACAAGCTGCACTCACTCAACAATTGCAGGATTCTGTACAGCAATACCTTAGCGAAATGAATGCAGATGGACATTACCACCTTATTCTTAACGATGCTGTTTTGATGAATAAAGTGGCTGGATATGACATCACTAATGATGTAATAGAGGCGCTCAATGCACGCTATGTAAAATAAAAAATCCCACCAAAAGCCTATTAATAAGGCACGGAAAGACTATTTATGAAATCTATCCGCTCAATAATCTGTGTATGTGCTGTCATCTGCTCGATGATGGCACATGCGCAGCGTATACCACAAGCACTGGAATATACGGAAATTTATGATTTTATTGAAGAATTAACTACCGATGGAGTTATTCAATCCAATGCTGCGATAAAACCATACTCACGCAATTATATTGCACACTTACTTTTGCAAGCCCATCAGAACGACTCTTTGCTCAATAAAAGGCAAAAAGAAGACTTGCACTTTTATATGCAAGATTACGCTTTAGAGTTAGATACAATTCCAGATTATAAGATATATGGGCATGATAATGTGTGCCAATGGCGGTCTAATAATCCACGGACTGATTCAATCAAGAAAGCAAAATATAAATGCGATTTTAATCTTGCCCTTGTAGATCCCTCTTTGCACCTCATTACCAAAGATAAGAACTTCAAAATGAGGGTAAAACCAATATTAGGAATGGATATTTATGCCAGCAAAAAGGGTATGATAACGCGCAGAAGTTACGGAGCGGAAATACAAATGGATATAGCTCACCATGTGTCTATTTGGGGGACTATTCGAGATAATAGTTGGAGAGGAATAAAACATTTGAATAATGAATTTTATCCCACTAATACTCAGTTGTATGCGGGGCCCAGATTGACCCAACCGGGATTCCTAAATACTATACCTGGAGTGCAATATAAAGAGGTGTCCAACGGCGATGGAGGTGATTTCTCTGATTCAAGAGGAGGTATAAACCTTTACGCATGGTGGGGCTCAATTGGTATTCAGCGTGAACGAATACAATGGGGAAATGCACAACATTGCTCAAATATCTTATCTGCTCACAATCCAGCAGTTCCAATGCTTACATTGCAACTTACACCATGCAAATGGTTCCAATTTGACTATTTTCATGCGTGGCTCGTAAGTAATGTATTAGACTCAACATATTATTATTCAGAGGATTATCGCGAAGGAGAAACGAAAATTCATTATCGGCCATATAATAAGTTTATGGCTGCCAATATGTTCACATTCATGCCTTGCAAATATGTGCAATTCTCTTTCGGAAACTCTATTATCTATGCCGAGCGTAATGTGCAAGCTGCTTACTTCATTCCTATCGCATTCTATAAATCATTAGACCATTTATTGACCAAAGGAGTAAGGTCTGAAAACCAAAACTCACAAGTTTTTGCTACCCTGACAGTTAGACCTACAAATCATTTGCGTTTATATGGCTCATTCTTCTTAGATGAGTTTAAGTTAGCTCGCCTAAAAAAATCTAATGCTGAGCATAATCC
>JAZQRP010000206.1:0-6458 GCA_045629685.1 Candidatus Aphodosoma sp.
AACGTTACCATTGATTGTACGGATGTGTTCGTCAAGATTGAGGTTACCTTCTGTGATGTTGTTAACCACTGTACCGCTGATTGTTTCAACGTATGCAGGGTGTTTTACTTTTGGACCAGCAACAGCCACTTTGCGTGTGAAGTCAAGTTTGCCAGTATTTACATAACGACCGAGCATAGCTACGTCCATAATGTTCATTGTCCAAACTACCTCTTCTTTGTTCACTGGGTTGAGGTGGTTGATTTGTACACCTACGTTACCAGCAGGGTGAGCACCAATGAATTCATTGATTTCAACACCTTTCATATTACGCAATTCAGCAGAAGTTGCAGGAGATACTGAATAGTAAGTTTTAGCGATAGTAGCCAAAACATTCAAACCTGCTTGTACATTAGTCTCTTCGCCTTTCAATACGAAGTTGTAGTCAGCTGCCAATGGAGCAGAATCAAAAGCAGATACGAAGATTGCTTTTGGAGCAACTGCAGGGTTAGCAACTACGTCGTAAGGACGTTGACGCAACATTGCACCGAAACCTGCAGCCAACATAGCAGCGTGTACAGACTCTTTGCCTGCTTTGAGCTCCATTGCTGGAAGCTCAGCTTGCTCTGTTTTGCCGTTTTGTTCGATGAGCACATAGAGTAGTTTACGGCGTTCGCCGCGTGCTACTTGCTTGATTGTACCACAAACGGGAGATACAACCTTCACCTCTGGGTGGTTTTTGTCGAACAAGATAGGTGAGCCGACTTTTACTTCGTCACCCTCTCTGACTGCCACTTTAGGTGTCATTCCTTCAAAATAATCAGGCACGATACCTACCTCTTGCGAGATAACTTTGCCAGCTACTTTAGCTTCAGCATCGCCCGAAATTTTGATGTTTAAACCTTTTTTTAATTTAATTGTTGTCATATAACTAAAAGTTAATATAATAAATTTGTTATATTTCAGACATGTTTATAGCGAAATTGCACACAAACACCCTAACAATAACTTTGTGGTTTTTGTCAGGTAATTGTATGAATCTCAAAATGTTATATATAAGACAGTTACCATTTAATACTACTTCGGTAGTATAAATTTCAATTTGGCAAATATACAACATTATTTTCTAATAACCAACAGAATATCAAAAAAATGTAAAATTTTAAAAATGCTATTATTCTTTTCCTACAAATTTTCTTTTACTTCCGCCCAAAATCGGCTGGTATTTCGCCCCAATTTGGAGTATCCCATTTGATTATTTGATTGACATAAGTATTTGTTTGTAACCAACGCTCAGCTCGAGCTATGAGGTCAAAAAGAGGGATATTTCGCTCAGTTCGCATCAGTTTGGTCTTACACTGCTTAGTGCGTACCCAAGCTATTGCACTAACACTATCAGAATAGATAGGAAGATTACTATTGTGTTTTTTTAACAACGAAAGTCCATGAACAAGCGCAAGAAATTCACCTACGTTATTAGTGCCATCAGGATAAGGCCCCATACGAAATATCTCACGTCCAGTAGCCGTATCTACCCCTCGATACTCCATCACACCAGGATTACCACTGCATGCCGCATCAACCGACAACGATGGAACAACAATCTGTTCCCTATTCCCTATTCCTTGTTCCCTACTCCCTGTTCCCTGTTTAACCGCTTGCCAATAATTGAGTTTATGCGCTGTCTCTGCCTCCTCTCGCGTAACATAACCTTTGTATTGTGCACCTTCAAAACCTTCTGTCTGTTTACGACACTCTTCCCACGAGTCAAATATACCCGTGAGCCTACCCCGCCACACTACATAATATTTATTTTTTGCCTTCGCCATGATTATTCAATACAAAATGCACAACGCACAATGCACAATTGCCTTTCGGCACTAAACATTTCGATAATTGTGCATTGTGAATTGTGCATTAAGCATTAAGAAAATTTATTTTCTTAAAATATTTGTTGCGTTTGCTTGTGCCGTTGGTGTAACAACAAGGTCGTTGATGCAAACATGAGGAGGCAATGTAACAGCAAAACGAATAAGATTTGCAATATCATCACCTGTAAGAGGAGTATAACCTTCGTATGTTTTATCAGCACGCTCTTTATCATCTTTGAAGCGAACAATAGAGAATTCAGTTTCAACTGCACCAGGGCAAATATTTGTAACTTTAATGCCATATTTGAGCATATCAATACGCATACCTTTGCTGATAGCATCTACTGCATGTTTTGTAGCACAATATACGTTGCCATTAGGATATACCTCTTTACCCGCTGTTGAACAAATGTTGATAATATGACCTTTGCCTTGTTCACACATCAATGGAGCTACCTCACGAGTCATATAAAGAAGACCTTTGATATTAGTATCAATCATACGTTCCCAATCTTCAATTAGGCCCTCTTGAATAGGATTAAGACCTACAGCCAAACCAGCATTATTAACCAAAACATCAATTTTACGCCATACGGCTGGAATAGAGGCAACAGCTTTTGCTACCTCTTCTTGATTGCGAACATCAAAATTAAGCACCAAAGCATCTGCTTTATATGTAATACCTACCAACTCTTTCAACTCGTCAAGACGCTCTTTACGGCGACCTGTAAGAATTAAATTATAACCTTCATCTGCTAACGCAATAGCTGTTGCACGACCAATACCCGATGTCGCACCAGTAATCAAAGCAATTTTTTTCATATTATAGATTTTTTAGAGCAAGTAGCGAGATACAAAAAACACTCGCTTCGCCTGTTTTTTTAGATATTTTAGTATAATAATATTACAAGACAAAAACTATAAAGTCCTAAAGCATAAGACTCAATATAGTAAAAATCAAAACTTTCAACTCTTAACTCTCAACTCTCAACTTTTTCACAAAGTTACTATTTTTTTTATTAACACTAAAGCTCCAATAGTTAAAAAATATTAAAAATTCATCAAACTATTGCGTATATAAAATATTTGTTATAATTTTGCATCGAAATTAAAATTGTAATCATTACAAAAGTGAAACAAGATTACAAAACTGTAAAAACAATAAAAAATGACAACAGCGATAGACATATTGAATAGCCATAACATCCGCCCATCGGTGCAGCGCATTGCGATACTTAAATATCTGCTTGAGCATCGCATCCACCCAACGGTCGATGACATATATTTGGCACTGAATCCTACGATGCCTACGCTCAGCAAAACGACGGTATATAATGTTTTGCGCAACTTAGTAGAGAATGGCGCGGTTCTTGCTCTTACAATAGACGAAAAAAATGTGCGCTACGATGCCGACACAAGTTCTCATGCACACTTCCGATGCCAGTCATGTGGCGAACTCTATGACATTGAACAACCTACTATGTCCGACGGGAATGCTTCAGGATTCAAAATTGAAAATGTACACGTATATTACTGGGGAAAATGCCCAAAATGTATGAAAAAAGAACAAGACTAAAAAACTTTTAAAACCTTTATTACTATGAAAAAGTATGTATGCACAGTATGTGGTTATGTCCACTATGGCGAACAACCACCTTCAGTTTGTCCAGTTTGCAAACAACCTGCCTCAAAATTCAAAGAGGTACCTAACGAACAAAATAAAGAGAAAAAATCTATCTTCGAAAAAATTAAAGGATTATTTAAATAAAATTTAAAATATTAATAACTAACTAAAAATTACAACTATGAAAAAATTTTCTTGCACAATCTGCGGTTATGTTCACGAAGGTGACGCTGCTCCAGCTACTTGTCCACAATGCAAACAACCTGCTGAAAAATTCAAAGAACTCGTAGAATCAGATAAACTCCAATTCGTTACAGAACACGAACTCGGTGTAGCTAAAGGCACTGGCGAAGATATGATTCGCGACCTCAACGCTCACTTCATGGGCGAAGCTACTGAAGTTGGTATGTACCTCGCTATGAGCCGTCAAGCTGACCGCGAAGGCTATCCTGAAATCGCTGAAGCTTTCAAACGCTATGCTTGGGAAGAAGCTGAACACGCTGCTAAATTTGCAGAACTCCTTGGCGACGTTGTTTGGGATACTAAAACTAACCTCGAAAAACGCATGAACGCTGAATCAGGTGCTTGTGAAGACAAAATGCGTATCGCTCGTATCGCTAAAGAACGTAACCTCGATGCTATCCACGACACTGTTCACGAAATGGCTAAAGACGAAGCTCGTCACGGTAAAGGTTTCGAAGGTCTTTACAACCGCTACTTCAAAAAATAAAATATAAAAACCATAACTACAACAAAATCTAAATCAAAAGGCGGACAACCCCAAAAAGGATTGTCCGCTTATTTTATCTATTGACCGTTGTCTGTTGACTATATTTTTATATAAATTTTCTTCTTATACAATGGCAATGCCACCAACCAACAAAAACCTATAAACATCAACGCAAACACCAACGAACCAAGTATCGGACCAAAACAAGGCGACAATACCTCGCCATAGAGATAACCCTTAAGGCTCATCCACTTACCTACCGATGTAACAAAACCTATATTCGAAATCAAATTAGCGAACAGACCCGCAAAAACGAATATCGCCATTGGATTAACCCCAAAGGTCTCAAAAAAGCGTGTCCATGCTTTATAACCTTTCACATCTATAAGCCAAATCAACACTGCCAACAAAAGTGAAGCCAAACCACAGGTAACCAACACGTATGACGACGACCACAAAGTTTTATTAATTGGCATAGCGTAATCCCAAAGGAATCCAAGCATCAATATCACAGCACCCAACAAACTCAATCGCTCTATTTTCTGATGATTATCTTTCACTCCCATAATCAGCGCCCCTACCATAACACCTATCAACACATGTGCAATACACGGAATTGTTGACACCCACCCTTCTGGATCAAGAGCAATATCACTAATATGATACATGTGGCTATCACCCAAAATTGCCAAATCTACTCGCGCCGCCAAATTATCAACCGACAATTCAAGACTATTTGTACCTATCATCAACGCCGAATAACCAAACAAAAGAATACCTATCAACCAAGGTATTAACTTCTGATTTACAATCAATAATATCAACGACCCACTGAAACTAACCAATGCCAAACGTTGCAATACGCCCATTATGCGCCAATTCTCTAAATGAAGAAAACCTGCATCCCATAGACGCAAAAACCAATTCATATCTGCATCACGCAATGCCGACATCCCACGACATGTCAATCCAAACCAATTCAAAAACAATCCTATAGCAAACAACACCACCGAACGACGCAACAATTTTATAAATGTACTACCCGTAAATTTAAACCCAAATTTACTATAGCTAATATACATACTCACCCCCATAATAAACATAAAGAACGGAAACACCAAATCTGTCGGTGTCAATCCGTTCCATGTTGCATGTTTCAATGGTGCATAAATAGATCCCCACGACCCGGGGTTATTCACCATTATCATTCCAGCAATGGTGATACCCCGCAATATGTCGAGAGATAAAAGACGTTTATTTTGCATCTGGCAACACGAACATTAAAATTAAATAAATCCATGCCAAAGCAGAACCGGTCAAAAGTGTAAGAATAACGTAAGCAATACGTACCATTGATACATCCCAACCAAAGTGCTCAGCGATACCAGCGCAAACACCTGCGATTTTTTTGTCTTTAGATTTAGTTAAAGCCATGATGATTAGAAATTTAATGTAAATATTTTTGAATATAATTTAAATTCAGCCACTAGGCGATTTAATTCTTAATTAATCTTATCCTACCGAACAACCAGGTTTCACCTCGCGACTTGGACGGCACAATACCAATTTGCCATCAGCATCCACTGCGCTAAGTATCATACCTTCCGACACGATGCCTTTCAATTTACGAGGCTCGAAGTTAGCAATAAACAAAACTTGTGTGCCTACCAACTCCTCTGGGTTTGGATAACTTTGTGCGATGCCCGACACGATTGTGCGACCACCCATACCATCATCCAATTTGAATTGCAACAACTTGTCTGCCTTAGGCACTTTGGTGCACTCCAACACTGTAGCCACACGAATATCAGTCTTTTCCCATTCGTCGAATGCCACGTTTGGTTTCACCTCTGCTGGTTTATATGCTGCAAGTTCGTTAGCTTTCTTAGTATCAAGGAGTTTTTGCACTTGTGCCTCTACCACCGAATCTTCTATTTTGTCGAACAACAATTGTGTTTCGCCAAGTTTTGCACCCTCTTTCAAGAGTTCGATGCTGCCGAGGTCGTTCCATGAGAATGTCTCCATACCCAACATATCACGCAATTTCTTAGCCGAGAATGGCAAGAATGGTTCAAACGCAATTGCCAAGTTTGCAGCAATTTGCAATCCGATGTGCAAGATAGTAGCTGTGCGTGCCATATCTGTCTTAGCCAATTTCCAAGGCTCTGTATCTGCAAGATATTTATTACCGATACGCGCCAAGTTCATTGCCTCTTTTTGTGCATCGCGGAAACGGAAATTGTCGAGGTACGAC
>JAZQRP010000207.1:0-7189 GCA_045629685.1 Candidatus Aphodosoma sp.
CTCCTACACCGATTTTGTCGAGCCTATCTCGCTCGATGAGGCGTTTCTCGACGTCACCCACAACAAGCTCGGCATCGAACTCGCTGTCGATATTGCCCGCGAAATCAAACAACGCATCCGCTCCGAACTCAACCTCGTTGCCTCTGCTGGTGTATCTTACAACAAATTCCTCGCCAAAGTGGCATCCGCCTATCGCAAACCCGATCGTCTCTGCGTCATCCATCCCGACAAAGCCCCCGATTTCATCGCAACGCTCGACATCGAGCAGTTCTGGGGTGTCGGCAAAGTCTCTGCTCTCAAATTCCGCCAACTCGGCATCCACACTGGCAAACACCTCCGTCAGTGCTCTCTCGCTATGCTCACTCGCCAATTCGGCAAGATGGGACAAACCTACTACGACTTTGCTCGTGGCATCGACCTACGTCCTGTCGAGGCTGTATATATCCGCAAATCGGTCGGTTGCGAGCACACTCTCGAACGCGACGTCTGTCGCACATCGTCTGTCATCATCGAACTCTACCACGTAGTCACCGAACTCGTTGAACGCCTCTCTCGCCAACAATTCGTTGGCAACACCCTCACACTCAAAATCAAATTCCACGATTTCACTCAAGTCTCTCGCAGCCACACCACCGACACTCCGCTCACCACGCTCAAAACCATACTCCCTCTTGCTAAAGAACTCCTCAAAAAAGTCGAGTATCGCAACCACCCCATCCGTCTCATCGGTCTCTCTGTTTCAAACACTGCTTCACACGAACAAGCCCTCACGGATTGTCCCCCTATCTTAGGGGGACGAGAGCATAGCTCGGAGGGGGTTAATTCTAAAACACATACCCCCGACCCCCAACTCACCCTCCCATTCCCTACCGCCACCGATACCAACAACAAATAACCACTTCTTTAGTCCTCGAAGAAGGCTAACTATACTTAACCGAATGCGACTGAGCTCAACGAGGGAGCTTGCGGAAGCGAACATTCCTCTCCTATCGTCCCTGAAAGGGGCGAACAACAAAACTCCCGAAAAATCTCCCTCCTAAAAACACCCTAAAACTCCCCTTCTCCAATAAAATTATAGATTTACCCCTTTTCAACACCCCTATAAATATATATAATCTCACACACAAATCACCACTGATTATCAACTCACTAACCCTATAAACATATATAATTTTTCAATACAAAACCACCACATCAAAAAACAGTACGAATTATATATACAAAATTTGGAGGTCTGAAAATAAACCCTTAACTTTGCCATAGAAAAACGGAAATAGTCCCAAAACACGAAATTCATCAACCTCCTAAATGACTACAACTATGAAAAAACTAATCACACTCACCGCAATCATTCTTTGCACTTTCGGCGCACTTTTTGCCGAAACACCCGAAAACCGCAAAGAAAACCCTCACGAAATTCGTATAGGTATCGCTGATAATTACTACGAATTCCATAATGGACCTATCGAAGGAGCTCGACATCATGCCTATCAATCAGGCCACATATTCACTGAATATCAATACAGAGTAAATAATTGGTTTAGTGCTGGATGTAATATTGACTACATCCATAGTTGGACTAAACCTTGCACATGTAACCATCCTACGGCTTTTTCGTCAAAAACGACCATACTTCCTACTGTCCGTTTCACATACCTAAACTACAAAGCTATAACTCTATATAACTCATTATCTATCGGACTACACTATGCCTATCATAGTCCGCTAAGCACTAAAGATAATATACAAGAGGGCTTTGGATTAGGATTCGACGCATGCTTAATCGGATTATCAATTGGTAAAAATCACTGGTTTGGCACCTTTGAATTAGGCGCAACAAGAGCCATAACATACAGAAAAGGACATAGAGGCGGTTGTATAATCGAACCACCATTAGTTGCTTCATCATCTATCCCTGTCGCAAGAATAACCCGTATATCAGTAGGTTACCGTTTCTAAAAAATACACAAAAATTGCCTGACTTTTAATATTTATCTGTATCTTTGCACAAACAAAACTAAAAATCCATGAAAATCACTCTAAAAATACTAGGATTGGTATTCATCATCGCAGTCACTATGCTTTCATGCGAAGCCCCTGTCCAACAACCAGAATACCCGGATTTTACTCTTGATGATTTATACAAACTACATCACAAAATTCGCCCAACAAAACCAATCCGCATCCCCGACACTATGGCAATCAAAATGAAAACAGCTATATTAGAAACACCATCCGACACAATCACCACCCACCCTCAAGACTCTTTGCCATAGAAAAACGAAAGATCCACCAAAATACGAAATTTACTAACCTCTAAATTCGTACAACTATGAAAAAGCTAATCACACTCACAGCAATCATTCTTTGCACTTTCGGCGCACTTTTTGCCGAAACACTCGAAAACCGCAAAGAAAACCCTCACGAAATTCGTATAGGTATCGCCGATAGCTATATGGAGGCTTGCCTTGAAAACTCGGCAATAAACACTCCAGATCGCACCGTTCTTCCTGTTGAAGGTCCATTTTACGAACATGGAAAATTAAACCACACAGGACACATTTTCGCTGAATATCAACATCGTATCAATTCGTGGTTTAGCGCAGGCATAAACACTGACTACCTACATTCATGGTATCACCTATGTCTACAAGGAACACAAGACAGATTAACAAACTCAAACTTCAAACTCAGCCTCATCCCAACTTTACGATTTACATACTTTCACAACGAAATGGTTGACTTATACTCTGCTATAGGTGTTGGTTTTAATTATAGCTACTACAAATCCCAAGAAGACAAATACACATATAGCACAGTTGCACTTGCATTCGATGCCTGCGCTTTAGGTGTTTCTGTCGGCAAAAACCATTGGTTCGGAGCTTTTGAATTAGGCGGAACCACATCCATAGGCTATCCTCTCTTTATCAAAGACAACAAACTCAAAATAGGTCTCAATTACGAAATGCCTATCCCATTCGCTCGTTTACTCCGCATATCAGTGGGCTACCGATTCTAAAAAACTCACAAAAATCATCTGATTTTCAACATTTATCACTACCTTTGCACAAACAAAATACTAACAACAATGAAAACAACGCTAAAAATACTTGGATTGGTATTTATCATTACCTTCACAATGCTCTCTTGCGATCAAGGGTGTAAACCTATGGATGACGATATAAATCCTCCTTTACATCCTGAAGATTTCTACAAACTACATCATCACATCCGCCCGACAAAACCAATCCGTATCCCCGACACAATGACCATTGTACAACCTAATATTTTCAAACTTCCAACAGACTCTATACCGCAAGACTCTACACATCAAAAAAATGAGGAATTTTTGCGATAAGCGAGAGCAACCAACGCTCTTTGAGCCTTTGGCAATAAAATTAACCTTATCCGTAATCTATAATATATAATCTACCATGAAACCCATCCGTCAACTATACAGCAAAGCCCTCCGTTGGCTACTTGGTACTCTCGGAGTTACCTCTATCGCTTTCGTATTCCAAGCGTGCTATGCACCATACTATGGCGACGACTACGACCGCTGCATCAATGGCGAAGTGCTCTCTGCCACAACTCATAAGCCCATCAAAGGCATCCGCGTAACTGGCAACAACCAACCAGGCTACGAAGAGACTGATAGCACAGGGGCATTCCACATTCACCTCCCTATTTCGCGCGACTACAATATCCGACTCGAAGACCAATCCGACTCGCTCCGAACCTATCTTCCTAAAGACACCGTAATCCCCGACTCACTCTACCGTGGCGAAAAAATAATCATCTACCTCGACCAAGAATAATTAAAAAGACAAAATAACAGAATAACAAAATTATCTCCTTATATTATTCCACCTAAAAAAACTAACGCCGAAGGGTCTGCCTTTAGTGTCGAGATTTTGCAAAGCAAAAGCAAGACCATTATGTCAAAAAAGAAAATTATGTTCTTATGTCATTCTGTCTAAAAATAATAAATCAAACGCCATGAAAAAACTAATCACCATAATATCAATACTTCTTTGCTCGCTTGCGCTACATGCCGAGACCAAAGAAAATCGCAAAGAGAATCCACACGAAATCCATATCGGTATAGCCGACGACCTCATTCAGCGTGGATTCGAATCCAGAAAAAGTGGCAATCTTAGCCTACCCAATGCAATAGAAGGCTACCGACAAACAGGCTTCGAAGACCACAACTATCGCAGTACGGGCCACCTCTATGTCGAGTACCAATACCGCTTCAACCACTGGCTTAGCGTAGGAGCTAACTTCGACACACGCACATCACTCTGGAAAAGAACTGAATACTCGATTTGCGAATTCGAAAGCATAGTAAACACCGAAAACCACCACTGCTTAGGCTTAGCCCTCATGCCAACGGTGCGATTCACATACTTCAATAGCCAATACGCAAGCCTCTATGGCTCAGTTGGCATAGGCGCACACATGCAGATGTTCGACAACACAATCGATGCTATATATCCTACACTTGACCTCTGCTACTTAGGCATATCACTCGGCAAAAACCATTGGTTCTGCGACCTCGAACTCGGCGTCGCCCCAATCCCCTACTTCCTCGACCGCCTCTTCCGCTTCAGCGTCGGCTACAGATTTTAAGATAGAGTACAGATAACAGAATACAAATAATAAAACATAACAACTATGAAAAAATTAAATCGCTCTATCCTACGCAAAATCAATTACTGTATTGGTTTTATTCTCTCACTATTTGGAATGACTATATTCGCATCTTGCGAATATGGATGCCCTCCTATTCAAGCCGAATATGGCGTACCATCGGCTGATTATCAAATCTCAGGTCGTGTAGAGAATGCTCAAAAGCAGGGTATAAAAGGCATAAAAGTATCTTTGAAAGAGCCAAATTACGACATATTCGAAGGTAACCCTTATACCACCGATACAACTACTACCGATGGAGCGTTTGAGATAAATTGCAGAGAATTTCCAGAACGAGAAATTTGGCTCATAGCCGAAGATATCGACTCCACCGAGAATGGCTCATACCGATGCGACTCAGTGCTTATCACCCCCGAATTCAAAGACGTTCCAGGTAGCAACTGGCACCATACTGCCGAAGTAAAAGACATTGTCATCACCCTCGAAGAAGAGAAGAAATAATTTTATTCTCCCACAAATAGCACAAATAATCACAAATAAATTCGTGGAATTTGTGTCATTTGTGAGGCAAATAATAACATCTAAAATATATTGTTATGAAAAAGTTAAATCGCTCTATCCTACGCAAAGTCAATTACTGCATTGGATTTTTTCTCTCCCTAATAGGTATTTCTTTTACAGGATGTGCACCTAAATATGGTTGTCCTCCTATTGAATGCGCATATGGCACTCCATCTGCCGATTTCCACATCTCAGGACGAGTAGAAAACAACTTAGGCAAAAGCATTGAGGGCATAAAAATATCTGTTTATAACCCACAAAATTCATTGGATACAACCAGTGCTGATGGCTCATTCAAAATAGATCTCTATGGCCATTGGCCAGAAGAAGAAATCACACTATTTGCTAGCGACATTGACTCCACCGAAAATGGGCATTACAAAACTGACACTATTTACATCTCCCCTAATTATGAAAGAGATCCAAACAATAGTTGGAATCAAATTGCCAATATCGACAATGTAGTCATCACCCTCGAAGAAGAGAAAGACAACAATAACGAATAAAACTATACCGCTATGAAAAAGATTAAGAAAACCTATTTCGGCATAATCAATAAGATTATCGCAATAATCGCCGCCTTTACAGGTCTTCAGTCTTGTGGCTTTTTTAATCCACCTCTATATTCTCCACCTCCTATTGACCCACCAAAACCTCATACTTTTGCTTATTTTACAATTAAAGGAAAGGTTGAAACAAAACTAAAAACTCCTATTCCTCACATTGAAATAGAAATGACCTCTGATAACGAATTAATAAATAATTCTATCAAGCCATATGGCAATAACGTTTGTGACGATTTAGGCAATTTCACAATTTACCACCATATAGATGAATACAATTACACTGAAGATGAATTTATAGCACCAAAAGAAATAACTCTTATATTCAAAGACACTGATGGTGAACAATATGGCGAATTCAAAACCGACACTATCATAGTGCCTCTTGAATTTACTAAAGACACTACTTACAGCAATGCGCCTTACAGAGCCGAAGTCACCGATTTAGTTGTAACCCTCGAAGAAAAAGAACAAAATAACAACGAATAAAACTATACCACCATGAAAAAGATTAAGAAAACCTATTTCAGCATAATCAATAAGATTATCGCAATAATCGCCGCCTTTACAGGCTTACAAGCTTGTGGTATATCTATCACTCCTGGATATGCACCACCAGCCCCGCTCCCTCTTGCCGAATTCAGCATACAAGGCAGAGTTGAAACAAAACTTAACACGCCTATTCCAAATATAGAAATAGAACTTACTACCCCAAAAGAATTAAGTGGCATCAGAGAAGATTTCAATATTTGGCATCGTACTAAAAGCGATAATTCTGGAAATTTCTTTATAGGCGAATATATAGATGACGAGTCTTATTGGGGAGAAGGAGAATTTACACCTCCTGAAGAAATAGCCCTTATTCTTCAAGATATAGACGGAGAAGAAAATGGAAAATTCAAAAAAGACACAATCATAGTACCTCTTGAATTTACAAAAGACACTACTAGTCGTTATTATCCTTACTCAGCCAAAGTAACGGATTTAGTTGTAACTCTCGAGGAACAAGAAGAAAATAAAGAATAACCCTTAAACAAAATGAGACGCAATATATTGCGTCTCTACTTGATAAATATGAGCAAACTATCAATAAAACAACGACTTGCGCTTAATCTTTGGTCGCGATATATATCTAATCAGGCAAAAATACCTGAACTACGCCAATTGTTTTGGGAATCTACATTGCGTTGCAACCTCAAATGTCGCCACTGCGGTAGCGATTGTACCGCCACGGCTGGTTTGAAAGATATGCCTTTTGCCGATTTCTTGAAAGTGATTGACAGCATCACTCCCCACGTCAACCCTAATAAAGTGTTGATTATCATATCGGGTGGCGAGCCTTTGATGCGTAAAGACCTCGAACAATGTGGATTGGAACTCTACCGCCGTGGTTTTCCGTGGGGTATGGTGTC